>CAYQXW010000007.1:0-18718 GCA_964421615.1 uncultured Planctomycetales bacterium | reverse complement strand
AGAATACTCCCAGAGAATGTTGTATTGACAAGTTTTAATTATGATAAAAAATTAGGATTAGTTTTAAAAGGTTATGCTAATCAAATGCCTGATATTTTTAGTTTTGTTTCTACTTTGGATAGTTCAAAAATGTTTAAAGGAGCAAAAAATAAATCGACAAGAAAACATAAAGTAAAAGATGCGGAAGTTGTTGATTTTGAAATAGGAATAAAATGAAAAAATTCAATGATAATGAAAAAAAATTGGTAATCGTCGTGCTTGGGGTTTGCGCGCTTTTTTTTGTTAATTTATTGGTGAGCAAGTTGGGTGAAAAATTTTCTAATATTGATAAATCTATTAATAGGTCAGAATTAGTTATTAGAAAATATTGGGAATTGGAAAAAAACCGTAATAAAATTTTAGATCAATATAAAAAGATAGAAAAATATACTAACCTTAAAGGTTCTGATAATGAAAAAATGGCTGCAGTTTTGGGGCGTGTGGAGAAAGAAGCGAGAAAAGCTGGACTTATAGTTATAGATATGAAGCCTGAAACATTACCTAAAAATAAATCTTATAATACTTTAATTTATAAGATTCAATTTAATGCCGAAGGTGATGTTGCCAAATTAATGGATTTTTTATACGGTATTAGTAATGCTGATGTTTTTTTTAATGTTGAAAAAATGAATTTATCTTTAAAAAATGAAAAGATAGGGTTGATTCGTATTGAATCAGTAATAATCGGAATATCGCTTTCGTAGAGGAGGAAATATGAAAAAAGGGTTTACTTTAATTGAGCTTATGTTGGTTGTAATTATTATTGGGGTTTTGTCTGCGATGATTGTGCCTCGTCTTGCAGGTAGGTCTGAACAAGCTAGGGAACAGGCAGCAAAGACGGATATTGAATCTAATTTGGCTTTAGCGTTAGATATGTATGAAATGGATAATGGTAATTTCCCGAATAGTTTAGATGATTTAATTACTAAGCCTTCTGATGGAGATACTTGGAAAGGCCCATATATTAAAAAGAAATCTATGGATCCATGGGGAAGAGCATATGTTTATAAAACCCCAGGAGAGCACAATAGCAACGGGTATGATATTTATTCATTAGGTAAAGATGGTCAAGCAGGGACTGATGATGATATTATAAACTGGGAGAAGTAATTGGCCAAAAGAGCTTTTACTTTGGTTGAGTTGATGATTAGTGTTGTTGTTTTAGGTTTTGGTTTAAATTTTGTTCTGCAGTCGCATTTAGCTAGTCTCAAAGGGTTAGAAATGACGGAGAATTATATTAATTCTCTGATATTGGGTGAGAAAAAATTAATTGATTTGGAGCTTGAAGCTATTGCGAATAAAGGGTTATTAGTCAATCAAAGCTTATCAGAAACTGTTACTATAAATAATAAAAAATATACTTGGCAAACTCAGACCAATGAAATAGCCAGTCCATATTATCTTGCAGGCGAAAAGCTTATTGCTTCCGTAAATATTGAATGGCTTGAGCGCGGTAAAACTAAAAGCTTAGATATAGCTACATATCTTAAACAAAAAGAAATTCCTAAAGAAAATATAACCCAAGAGAATAAGTGAAAAAGAAATTATCCGGATTTACTTTTGTAGAATTAATGCTTTCAGTGGCTATTTTTGCTGTTGTGGGAGTTGCAATTACTAGCACATTGAGATCTGGTTTTAATGTTTGGAAACGTGCGCGTAATTTAAACCTTGAAGAACGGCAAAGAATTTTTAAAATAGAAAAAATAAAAAAAGAATTAAGACAGACATTTGTTTTTAAAAAAGAAATTCCGTTCTATGTTAATGAAACGTTACTGAGTTTTGTTGTTTTGAATAATGATACGATAAATAAAGTTACATATTTTTTTAATAGTAAAGAAAAAAAATTGTTAAGGGCGATAAATAGTTTGGTTGATGTTATTAAAGCTAAAAAAGATAATCAAGAAGTAACTTTGAATTATAATGTGTTTATGTCGAAAATAGATGATTTAAAGTTTGAGTGTTATTACCAAGATTTAAAAAGCGGTAATTATACTTGGGTTTCTAAATGGGAGAATAAAGAAGTTCTTCCTTCTGCAGTTAGAATGAATATAACTTATACAAAAGAGCAAACAGATGCACAGACGGTTATTTTTCCAGTTAAATAAAAAAGCGAGTGTCCTCGTTGTTAGTCTTTGGGTATTAGTGATACTAGCTATTTTTGCTGCGGCTTTAGCGAGTATTGTTGGAACGCAGATTCGTTTCACGAATTTTTATGTTAGAGTTGCGAGTGTGCTTCCTTTAGTTAATGCAGCTTATAAAGATGCATTAGCTGAGCGTAGTAATGAAATGACTCCTAGTTTTGATACTTTAGCAGAGTTAGCTACTGTTAAAAGCCAAAGATTAAAATTGAATACGGGTTATAAGTATTTTTATGAGGATGAAAGTTCGAAGATCAATCTTAATACAGCAAAAAAAGAAATTATAGAGAATTTGCCTGGAATGGATGAGGATTTAGCAGAAGCGGTTGTTAATTCTAATAGAAAACCATTTAAAGTAAAAGAAGAGGTGCTGTTAGTTGAAGGCATAACTCCTGAAATATATTCTAAATTTAAAAAATTTGTAACAGTTTATGGCGATGGGAAAATAAATATTAATACTGTTACCTCTGAAATATTGATGATTTTGGGGTTAGAGCAGGAATTTATTGAGCTGCTTATGAGATTTCGATCGGAATATGTAGGCGATGATGAAGAAAAAGGTACGGCTGATGATGGTGTTTTTGCTACGACTGGTGGGATGTTAGATGCTTTAAGAGAGGTTGATAGCATGAGTTTAAGACAAGAACAGGATTTATTATCTTTGCAAGCTCATTTGACAACTAAGTCAAATTATCTTAAGATAAATATAATTCCTATAGTTAAAGATAAAGAATTAGAAAAATGTTCTGTAGTTGTGAATACAGCTGATGGGAAGATTTTAAAATGGGAAGAATAAAAATTTAGGAGAAATTAATATGGCGAGTATTGAAGATTTTAAAAAAATAGAGTTAAAAGTTGCAGTAATTAAAGAAGTTGCAGATCATCCTAATGCGGATAGACTGTATGTTTTGCAGATAGATGTAGGCGATAAGACTAAACAGATTGTTGCTGGCATAAGAGCTAAATATACTAAAGAAGAGTTAGTTGGTAAGCAAGTGGTAATTATTGATAATTTAGAAACAGCTGTTTTGCGTGGAGTAGAAAGTCAGGGTATGATTTTAGCTGGTAGTGATGATAATGGCGTTTGTTTGTTAAGTCCTTTGCGTGAAATGAAGCTGGGAAGTATTGTTAAATGATTCTTAAGCAGTTGATTCCTGATGGTTTTTGTTTGTCCTGCCAAGGGTGTTGTAGATTTTTAAATAAAGATTCTGAATGGACTCCAGTTGTTTTTTATGAAGAACAGAGCTTAATTCCTAATATTGGGAATAAAGTAAACTTATCTTTTGATTCAAAAGATAATAAGTATTTTTGTTCTTTTTTTGATGTTAAAAAAAATATTTGTAGTTTTTATCAGCAGAGGCCATTTGATTGTCAGTTGTATCCATTTTTATTGAATTTGCAAAATGAAGAATTATTTTTAGGTGTTGATTTTAATTGTCCGTTTGTTGAGAAAAACTTTTCACAGCAGTTTTTTCAAGATTATGTAAATTACCTTAAAGATTTATTTAAAAAGTCTCCCCTGAAAGAAATAATTATTAAAAATAAACAATTATTACAGTCTTATTCTGGTATAAAAAATATTTTTAAATTAGATTGCTGAATATGAAACTTAAAGAGTTAACACTAAAAGATAAAATTATTGTTAATGATTTTTTGAAAATTAGAAATCATGAATTATCTGTTTATTCTTTTGAGAATATATTTATATGTAAGCCGTTTTACGATATAGAATTTTGTATTCAAAACGATGCATTAAATATTTTTTATAAAGATAAACATGGGATTTTTATGATTTTGCCGCCCTTAACAAAAGAATTAACTCCTGATTTGGTTCAAGATATTTTTAGTTTAATGGATAAGATTAATTCTAATAAAAGTATGTCTAGAATTGAAAATATCGAAGAAGATGAGGTAGGTGTTTATCAATCTCTAGGCTATAAAGTAAAACCTAAATTTTGTGATTATTTATATAAAAGACAAAATTTAGTAGAACTAAGGGGAAACGGTTTTAAATCGAAAAGAGCAGATGTTAATTTTTTTACAAAAAACTATCGGTTTAAAATTAATAGTATTAATAGTAAAAAAAGAGAAGATTACTATCTGTTATTTGAGCAATGGGCAACTAATAGAAAAACAAATAAAAAAGAGATAGTTTATGCTGGCATGCTTGAAGATAGTTATAAAAGTTTTAAATTTTTAATGGAGAATTTAGATAGTTTTAGTATAAAAGGAATAGAAATTATTATAAATGGTGATGTAAAAGGTTTTACTTTAGGTTATGAGTTGAATAAAACAACTTTTTGTATACTTTATGAAGTTGTTGATTTAAATATCAGTGGGTTAAGCCAATATATTTTTAAAAAATTTTGTGAAGATTTGAAAAGTTATGAGTTTATAAATGCTATGGATGATTCAGGGTTGGAAAATTTGAAAAAAGTTAAGTTGTCTTATAATCCAATTAAAGAAATTCCGAATTATATTGTGCAGAGGAAAAATGCTTAGAAATATTGATGAAGTTGAATTTACTATTTTTGACACCGAAACTACAGGTTTAGATTGCAAAAGAGGTGATAAAATAGTTGAGATTGCTGCGATCAGGTTTAAAGGTGATAAAATTATAGATAAATATGAAACATTAATTAATCCTTTGCGTCCTATTTCTGAAGCGGCTTTTAGCGTTAATCAAATTAGTACAGATATGGTAGCAACTGCTCCGTTAATTAAAAACGTATTGCCAGATTTTTTGAATTTTATTAATGGAAGTTGTTTGTGTTCTTATAATATTCCCTTTGATTTGGGATTTTTAAATAATGAATTAAATATTGCTGGTTTAAAACAAATTGAAAATACAGCAGTTGTAGATATTTTAAGTATGGCGAGAAAATTAGTCCCTGGTTTAGAGCGGTATGCTTTGTGGTTTGTGGCTAAAAATTTTGGAATAAATCAGGAGCAGAAACATCGTGCTTTTGCGGATGTAGAGATTACGCGGGAAGTCTTTAATAGATTAAAAAGTATTTTGAGAGAAAAAGGTATTCTTGATTATAAAAGTTTTTTAAGTTTATTTAGTCTTCAGTTTGACCAATTGCAAAGTGTTTTTGATGAAAAAATGAGCCAGATCCAGCAAGCCATAGATTTACAATCAAGTATTCTGATAAAATATTTTTCTTGCAACGATCTTTCTTTGACCCAAAGAGAAATTCTTCCTAAATTTATTAAACGCGAGAAAAGTTGTTTGTTTTTAGTTGGTTTTTGCAATCTGCGTAAAGATGAAAGAACTTTTAGAATTGATAGCATTTTAGATGTACAAATAGTATAATATTCTTTTGCAGATTTAAAAAAATATATAAATAAAAAATATGAATAAAAAAACACTTATTATTATATTATTTTCAATTTTTTTATGTGGTTGTAGTGATCCTGCATTGAATAAGGCCCGTCAATATAAAAAAGAATCCGATAAATATTATCAAAAATCAGAACAGCTGTATAAAAAAGTAGTTAAGCGGTCTAAAAATAAAGAACCATCTTTTGAATTAGGTAAGTTTTATTTAGATTCGGGTAAATTTAACGAAGCTGTTGCTGTTTTGAGGAACTCTAAGCATGAATCTGCTGTAAAATTATTAGCGATGGCGTATTACAGATTAGGAGATTATACTGCGGCATTAGATTGTTTTTCGAAAAATCCATCTAATGATGATGAGTTTTGTTATTATTATGCTATGACTTGTGAAAAGCTTAACCTTTTTGATCAAGCAGTGTTGCTTTATCAAAAGATTAAGGGGAAAAGTTATTTAGAGATGGCAAAAAGCAGGTTAGTTGAAATTGAAAGAAAAAATAAGCCAGTTCATATAAGTGAAATTTCTCCTGAAGTAAGTAAAATTATTGCAGCTGCCCCTGGATTGAAAGAATATCCGCAAGCGAGTGTGATTTATCTTTTGAGTGATGAGGAAACTAGAATTACTCAAGATAATAAGGAAATTTCTTCGATGCATTATCTTATTAAAGTTTTAAATGAAAGAGGTAAGGATAATGCTTCTGAAGCAACTATTGAATATGATTCTACTTTTGAAAAAGTTGAAATTGAATATGCCCGAACTATTCGTCCTGATGGCACTGTAGTTGAAGTGGGAAATAAGCATATTCGAGATGTTACCAAGTATATGAATTTTCCTCTGTATAGTAATGTTAAAATTTGTATTATTTCTTTTCCGGAAATAGCTGTTGGTTCTGTAATTGAATATAAAGTCAAATTGATAGGTAATAGGTTAATCAATAAAAATAATTTTATTAGTGTTTATCCAGTGCAAAATTCAGAACCAGTTATAAATGCGAATTTTAAACTTATTGTTGCAAATGGGATGGATGTGAATTTTAAAAATGCTAATTTGGAATATAATAGTTTTAATGCTAATTTAGAGCCTGTTAAAAATCAGGAAGGGATAAATAAAATTTATTCGTGGAATTTTAAAAATATTCCTCAGATTATTCCTGAAGTGAAAATGCCCCCGAATTCTTTGATTAATCCCATGGTAATTATGTCTACCTTTAAAAGTTGGCAGGATATTTATGATTGGTGGTGGAAATTAGCGAAAGATAAAATCGTAGTCGACGCAGATATTAAAGCTAAAGTTATTCAATTAACTAAAGATTTAAAAGACCCCAAAGATAAAATTAGGGCTATTCATAATTTTTGTGCAAAAGATATCCGTTATGTTGCTGTGGAATATGGGCAAGCAGGATATGAGCCGCATAGTGCTGTCGATATATTTAAAAATAAATATGGAGATTGCAAGGATCAAGCTGTTTTACTTGTAGCTATGCTCAGAGAATTAGGTTTTTCTGCTTGGCCGGTTTTGATTGCTACAAGAGAAAATATCAATATGGATGAGAATTTTCCTTCAGTTATGTTTAATCATTGTATTGCTAGTGTTTTGTTAGACGATAAAATTATTTTTATGGATCCGACAGCTGCAACTTGTTCTTTTGATGATTTGCCTTTTGATGATCAGGGGAGAAATGTGTTGATTATTAAGGATGATAAGTATTTTATAGAAAAAACACCTATTTATTCGGCTGAGCATAATTTTGTAAGGCAAAGTTCGAATATTGATATTAGTATTGATGGCAACATTAAAGCTAATAAATTAATTAAAAGTTTTGGGATTTATGATCAAGCGCAAAGATATTGGCTTTTATATACTATGCCGGAAATGATTAAAGATTATTTGCAAAGTAAAATACAAAGTACGTCGATAGGGAGCAGGCTTATAAATTATGACATGAGAAACGTAGAAGATTTGAATAACCCTGTGGAGTTAGAGTATAATTTTGAAGGTATAGAATATTTTACTCTTGCAGGAAGTTTGAGGATAATGCCGCAATTAGCCGAAGTAGATACCGCGATAGTTTCTAAAGAAAAAAGGGTTTATCCTTTAGATTTAGGGGTTAAAGATGTTCGGGAAGTTACTGCTTTAGTTAAGTATCCAAGTGATTTTGTAGTAAATTATTTACCGGAAAGTATTAAAATTGACAATAATTGGATAAGATTTAATTGTGGTTATGAAAATAAAAATAATAGTATTTATTTTATTCAGCGTACAGAGTTGAAAAATAATTTTGTAACTCAGTCGGAATATACTGATTTTAAAGCTTTTTGGGAAGCTTTAGCCAAACAGGTAAAACAAAGAGTTGTTTTGGAGAAGAAAAAATGAATATAGAAAAAGAGCAAAATCGTAGAAAGTTTTTGCGTTTAGATTCTGTATTACCAGTGCAATTTCGGTTTTTGAGTTTTGACCAAAGCAAAGCTTTGTCTGAATGGTTCCAGGGGTTTACGCATAATTTAAGTGCAGGTGGTTTACTGCTAGATATACACAATATCCCATCAAATTTTCTAGTTCTTTTAAAAGAAAAAGATATAACTATATCTTTAAGGATCAATATCCCTATAAGAAATATTGATATTGAGGCGATAGCAACTGTTGCTTGGTTGCAGCCTAGTGCTACGAATATTAATAATTATAGCTTAGGTGTGAATTATATTTCTATTAAACCTGCTTCTAGAAGTAAATTGATGCGTTTTGTTTGGACTAAAAAACTGTTTTTCCCTTTTGTGTTTTTTTTGGTTCTTTTTTTATCTTTGGGGTTTTCTTTGAATTGGTATATTAATATTAAATTAGTGAAAGGCAGTAAAGCTTTAATGGCGCAATTAGTAAGTATTTTGCAGGATTCTGTAACTGCTAAGCAGAAAATAAAACAGATTACTGCTGAGAAAGAAGATCTGCAATTAAAAATTCAAGCTTTACAGGTAAGAATTCAGGATGTGGATGCTGAAAAGAAAAGTATAGAAGAAAAATATTTACAGCAGGAAGAAAAGGCAGCAAATAGGATGTTGGAGTTAAATGCTGTTGTAGAAAAACTTACTAAAGAAGAGGCGCAATTACAGCAGCAACTTATTAATTTGCAGAATAAAGAAAGTGTTGTGACTGAAGACCTTTTGCGTTTAGATAAGAAAAAATCTGTTTTAGAGAAAGTAAATTTTGATAAGATGTTTCGTTGGATTGTTTCTCAGCAAGATCCCAAAACAGGTTTAATTTCTCATGTTGGGATAGATAATCTAAATTCGAAAATAGCTTTTACTTATGATCAAGCTTTAGCAGCACAGATTTTTATTAAGTTTGCTGATTTTGAAAAAGCTGCTAAGATCTTTGAGTTTTATTCTAAGAAAGCAAAAAAAACTAATGGATTGTTTTTAAGTGTTTATAGCTTGAATAAAAATGTAAGCGTTGATGAGTATACTTTAGTCGGTCCTAATTTATGGTTAGGTATTTCTATGCTTGTTTATGCGGAAAAAACTCAAGATAGACAATTTTTGCCTGTAGTGGAATCTATGGCTGTTGCAGTCAGCAAAAAGATGCCGCAAAATTTTATGGAAGACAATTTAGACGCATATGTGTTTTTTAATATGCTTTATAAATTTACCGGTAAACAAGAATATTTGGTAATAAGAGATAATATTTTTAATTGGATTTTTAATAATTATCCTTTAGAGAAAAAAGAAAGTATTAAGGGGAGAAGTTTTTTTGGGCAATCAAGTATTCGAACGAATACTTTTATTTGGTCTATTTTAACGCTTGGTCCTGGTAAGCTAAATGAGTTAGGTATTAATCCAGACCAAATAGTTGAGGAAGTAGAACGTAATTTTACAGTAGAAGCGCCAGTAGAATTATCAAAAGAGTTATCCATTAAGATTAAAGGTTTTAATTTTTATAAAAACTCTAATAAGGAAATTATTTCTAGCGAATTAACTTCACAGGTAATTTTGATTTTTAAAAGAATGGCAGATTATTACAGAAAAAATGGGTTGGATGCTAAAGCTATTGGTTATGAGCGTAAAGCAGATGAGTTTTTGTATGAACTCTGCAATATGATTGTTTCTAATCCTGTGTCTTTAGAGGAAGGTTATTTGCCATATTCTAATGTTGATAATGCTGATACTGGCCATGGTTGGGTTGCTGTAAAGTCAAGATCTACTGCGTCAATTGCAGCGACTGCTTTTGCCATATATGCTTATTATGGTTATAATCCGTTAGATAATAATTAATAATTATGCCTATATACGAATTCGAATGTAATAAATGTAAAAATAAATTTGATTATTTAGTTAGATCTCAAAATGAAAAAGTAGTATGCGAATATTGTGGTTGTGATAAAATAACTAAACTAATTTCTAGTTTTGCTTTTAAATCTGATGGAAAAATGCAGAATAATAATAAATGTGGCGGTTGTACCAGCCATAATTGTTCAGGTTGCTGTTAAAAAATATGATAAATAAAGATAGGCTTATAAGACTTACACAAGATTTAATTAGGATTAATTCAGAAAATCCTAATGGCGATGAATTTGAAATAGCACATTTTGTGAATGATTATTTTAAGAAAATAAAAATTAAGACAAAGTTTTATGAGTTTGAAAAACGCAGATTAAATATTTTAGCTTATTTGCCTGGAAAGAATAGTAAAAAATCATTATTGATTACTCCTCATCTTGACACTGTTCCGGCAGGTACTGGATGGACAAAGGATGCTTTTGCTGCAAAAATAGAAGATGGAAAGATTTATGGGTTAGGAGCTACTGATTGTAAGTGTAATTTGTCAGCAGCGATGGAAGCAATGAATAGTTTAGTTGAAGATAAAGTTAGATTAGATTATAATCTTATATTTGCGGCAACTGCTGATGAAGAAAGTGGTTCGGATACAGGATTGATTCCTTTGTTAGATAAAGGAATTTTAAAACCTACCCATGCGTTGGTTTTAGATGCTGATGATTTTGAAGTTGTTGTGGCGCAAAAAGGGTTGTTGCATATTACAGTTAAAATTAAAGGTAAAAAGGCGCATGGAGCTTATCCATGGTTGGGTAAAAATGCTATTGATATTTCTTTAAATATTTTGAAAGATGTAAAAGAATATATTGCTAACGTTGTTGCGAATATAAAGATGAACCCTTATTTAAAAGAACCTACTGTTAATATTGGTACGATTAAAGGAGGAGATAAAGTTAATGTTGTTGCTGATTGGTGTCAGTTTGAATTAGATTTTAGATATTTGCCTGTGACAAAAGCGCAGGAGATTATAAATAATTTAAAGCGTATTTGTAAAAAACATGCAAAATCTTTTGAAGTTATTGTTGATGGCGTGCAGAGCCCATATTGTATTAGCGAGAGTCATGGGCTGGTAAAGCAACTTGTAAGTGCGATTAAAAAAGTCGGAGCTAAGCCGTTTATTAATGGTTCTGAAGGTGCTACAGTAATAACTTTTTTCCAGCATAAAGGAATTCCTGCGATTGCGACGGGTTTTGGAGTTGAAGGTTTGGCGCATACAGTTAATGAGTATGTTAAAATAGATACATTGTTTAAAGGTACTCAAGCGCTTGAGATTTTTTTAAAAGAATATAAATTTGATTGATAAAAAATTGAGGTGAAAATGGAAGGCGTGAAAATTAAAAAGAAACCTAGATTAAAAAGTCCTTATTTGATTGTAGCTTGGCCAGGAATGGGTGAGGTTGCTTTTAAAGCAGTGACTTATTTAATTGATAAATTAAAAGCAGAAGAATTTGCGGAAATTCCTTCAAAAGATTTTTTTTATTTGATAGAAAGTTATGTTCATAATGCAATTTTAGATTTACCAGATTTGCCTTATAGTAAGTTTTATTATTATAAAAATAAAAATCTTAAGAATGATATTATAATTTTTTTAAGCGATGCGCAGCCGGATTTAAATATGGCAGGTGATTATTGTAAAAGAATTTTAGCTTTTGCCAAAATGTATAAAGTATCTAATATTGTTGGTTTTGCGGCGATGCCTCAGCCTATAGATCATAGCCAGAATCCTAATGTTTGGGGTGCGTCGACATGTGAAGAACTTAATAATATGCTGAAAACTTTTAACGTCCAGCTTTTATCAGATGGCCATATCAGCGGTCTTAATGGATTATTTTTAGGGATGGCTAAAAAAGAAGGGTTTAATGGATTTTGTTTATTAGGTGAAATTCCATTGTATACTATTCAGATAGAAAATCCTAAAGCTTCGTTTGCTGTGTTAGAAACAATTTCAAAAATACTGCATTTGAACTTGGATTTTTCAGATTTGACGGAACAAAGTCAGTCGATGGAGGGGCAGATTAATAATCTTTTGGATTATTTGAAAGTTGGCCCAAACCCAGGTCCAATTGGCGAAGATGAAGTTGAAAAAATTAAAAAATCGTTGAGTCAGCTTACTAAATTGCCGGTTTCAGTAAAAGAAAAAATAGAAAAATTATTTTCTCAAGTTAAAGATGATATTGCTAAAGCTCCGGAATTAAAATTGGAACTTGACCGGTGGAATGTTTATAAAGAGTATGAAGATAGATTTCTGGACCTTTTTAGGAAAGCAAAGGAAAAGAATAATTAGTGAAAGATAAGATTAAGGCAATTGTTTTTGATCTGGGTAAGGTTTTAGTGAATTATGATCATAATATTGCTGTTAGGCGTATTTCCGCTTTAGAAGGAATTGATCAAAAAAAGATTAATTCCTTTTTTTTGACTACAAAATTCTGCCAGCTTTTTGAGGAAGGCAAGATTTCTCCAGAAGATTTTTTTCACGAAGTTAAGAAAAATTTACATTTAAAGATTAACTTTGACCAGTTCTGCTCAATCTGGAATGAGGTTTTTTTTCAAGATGCAGATAACAAAGAAGTCTGTCAGCTGATAACGCAGTTGGCAGGTAAATATAAAATAGCATTATTATCGAATACGAATATCCTACATTTTGAATATATAAAAAAATATTTTTTTATATTTAATTCTTTTGATCGGATATTTTTATCTTACCAATTGGGTTTTGTGAAACCTGATCCAAAAATTTATTTAAAAACTATAGAGCTATTGGATATTTCTCCTAGTGAAATATTTTATACTGATGACCGCAAGGATTTAATTGACCAGGCTGTTCAACTAGAGATAAATTCTTTTGTTTTTCTTAGCGCTAAGAAATTGAGAGAAGACATGCAGAGTTGTGGGATAGTATTATGAAAACTAAAAAATATCAAAAAAGATTTTATCGAGAGTGGAATCATTCTGAAAGATTTTTTAAAATGCAGGTTATTGTTCAAGAGACAGACTTACTTATTCTAAGTGATAAAAAAATAAATCCTGATTTTGTAAAAGAAAGAATAATTTTCTATCGGAATAAAATAAGTGATTACATAAATTATAAAGATAAACGTTTTCTAACAGCTTTAAAGCCGATAATTGTTGAATTATCCGCGCATAGCATTATTAAAGATATGTCTAAAGAGTCTTGTAAAGCGAATGTGGGGCCAATGGCTAGTGTTGCGGGAGCAGTTGCTCAATATGTTGGGAGAGATCTTTTAAAAAAAAGTTGTAGCGAAATTATTATTGAAAATGGTGGAGATATTTTTTTAAAAGTTAGAGCTAAATCTAAAGTTGGCTTATATGCCGGAGAGAAAAATATTTTTAATAATTTACAATTAGAAATAAATATTGTTAATAAAGGTTTTGGAATTTGTACTTCTTCAGGGAATCTTGGGCACTCATTGAGTTTTGGAAAAACTGATGCTGTTGTTATAGTCGGAGAAAATGCAATACTCGCAGATGCAGTTGCAACTGCAGTTGGTAATTTAGTAGCAAGTGAAAAAGATTTTATTAAGGCAATTAACTATGCAAAATTAGTAAAAGGCGTTAAAGCAGCGGCAATTATTTTAGGGAAAAATATGGCGTGTTGGGGACAGATAAAATTTATTCCAAAAAATTGTTCAAAAGAGTAATTATTATTGCAGAAAATTCTTGACAATTATGGTAGATATGATAAAAATTAAAATGTAATTAAACCCTAAAGGAGGAAAAGTTAAAACTAAAATTAACTAAGGTTAGGTGGCTCTAGAGGGAGCCTTTATTTTTTAGTTAATTTTTAAAATAAAATGAAAGTCGGACTTACTTACGATTTAAAAACTGATTATGAATTTAAAGAAGACGATCCGCCAGATGCGGCTGCAGAATTTGACCATCCTTCTACAGTTGAGAGGATTGCTAAAGCTATAAAAGCTAACGGTTACCATGTTAAACGAATTGGCAATGTCTCAAATGTACTCGAAAGTATAAATAAATTAGATGTTGATATAGTTTTTAATATCTCTGAAGGGTTAACTGGCAGAAATAGAGAATCTCAAGTTCCTATTCTTTTAGAAATGGCTGGTGTTCCTTTTGTTGGTTCAGATTCCTTGACTTTAGCTTTGTCTTTGGACAAGATTATGGCCAAAAAAGTTTTTAATGCTGAAGGAATTCCTACTCCAAAATTTTTGGAAGTTAAATCTATAGAGCAATTAAATCATTTGGATCATATGAAATTTCCTTTATTTGTTAAACCTCGTTTCGAGGGATCTTCTAAGGGGTTATCTGAGGCGTCTAGGGTAGAAACACCGGAGGACTTGAAAAAACAGGTAGAACATGTTATTAATATATACAAACAACCTGCGCTGATTGAAGAGTTTATTAGGGGGCAGGAGTTTACAGTAGCGGTTATTGGTAATGATGATGCTGCGCAGGTAATGCCAGTTGTTCAAATTAGTATTGATGGAGAAGTAAAACTTAAAGATAAATTTTATACATTTGGTCATATAAAATCTGATGCATTAGAATATGTATGTCCAGCTGAGATCAGTGAAACTTTGAAGAAAAAACTTTCTGATTTAGCATTAAGGACGTATAATTCTATTGAGTGTTTAGATTTTGGTAGAGTAGATTTTAGAGTTGATGAAAAAGGTAATCCATACGTTTTGGAAATTAATCCTCTGCCATCGTTATCAGGCGAGGATGTTTTTATGTACGTAGCTAAAGCTTTGGGGTTATCTTATGAGGGAATTATTGATAGAATTTTAAAAACAGCAATTAAGAGGCACAATTTAGTTTAATATGAATATAGCATTAGCATTTAATTTAAAAAAGTCTGATGATACAAAACCTCCCGACTATTTTTCGGAGTTTGATTCACCCGAAACAGTTAATGCCATTATGTCTGCATTAAAATCCCGGGGGCATAATGTTTCTTCTGTAGATGTCGACCAGCCGCAGTTGTTCTCATTCTTCAAGAAAAATAGAGTAGATATGGTTTTTAATATTGCTGAGGGGAAGAATTCTAAATTTAGAGAATCTGAAATTCCAGCGATATTAGATTATTTAAATATACCTTATACTGGGTCAAATACTTTTTCGTTGGCTTTAGCTTTGAATAAAGCGATGACAAAGAAAATTTTGAAAGCAGATAATATTCCGACTCCTAAGTTTCAGCTTTTTACTAAAGGGAATGAGAAGTTGGCGGAAGGTTTTAAATTTCCTTTAATTGTTAAGCCTAATTTAGAAGGTTCGGCTAAGGGGATAAGTAAATCCAATGTTGTTTATGATGAGAAAGCTCTTAGATCTAAATTAAATGAATTGATAAAAAGTTATAAACAAGAAGCTTTAGTTGAAGAGTTTATTGAAGGCAAAGAATTAACTGTTGGGATTTTAGAAAATGGGAAACCGATTATTCTTCCTATTTTAGAAATAGATTTTTCTACATGTGAAAAAAGTGGTGAGTTTTTTTATTCTTGGAGAATGAAGGAGTTTCAGGGCGATCATAATCAAGGATTAACTCCAACATTTCATTGTCCAGCAAGATTAGATAAAGAAACAGAAAATTTAGTAAAAGAAACTGCTTTAAAAACACATAGAGCGATTGGATGTTTTGATATTTCCAGAACAGATATTCGTTTAAGTAATGATAATATTCCTTATGTTTTGGAAATTAATCCTTTGCCAGGATTAAATCCTAAAGATTCAAATTTCCCAATGATGGCTTATGCTGCGGGAATGAAATATGATGATATTATAGAATCAGTATTAATGGGTGCCTTTCAAAGAAGGAGTAAAAAGAATGGCTAATTCAATAGTAACAGAACAACAGAAATCGGCGAACAATGATAATGTTGTTACTGCGAAACAGACCAGAAGATCGACTGATTATCAGCAGATAAGTCTTTATAAGGATGTGAATCCTTTAGATTGGGAAGATTGGCGTTGGCAGATGCGCAATCGTATTACTAAGATTGAGCAAATTTCCCAAGTTGTAAAACTTACCGCTGAAGAAGAAGAAGGTTTAAAGAATGCTAAAGGGTTAATGTCAATGGCAATTACTCCATATTGGGCGACTTTGATTGATCCTGATGATGCAAATTGTCCGATTAGAAGGCAGGCGATCCCTACATCAAATGAATTTCAGGTAGGGCCATATGAAATGACTGATCCTTGTGGAGAAGACCATGATTCTCCTGCACCGCATTTAGTACATAGATATCCAGATAGAGTGTTATTGCTTTCAACAGAAGCTTGCGCGATGTATTGCCGTCATTGTACACGTAGAAGAATAGTGGGACACGAACAGCATTTAGATGCAACGGCTAATCGTTGGGATAAAGCAATAGAATATATTCAATCTAATAAAAAAATTAGAGATGTTTTGATTTCTGGAGGAGATCCTTTAACTTTAGAAGATGATGTTATAGAGAATTTATTGAAAAGATTAAGAGCAATTAATCATATTGAGTTTTTAAGATTAGGAACTAGAGTTCCTGTAACTTTGCCACAGCGTATTACTGCAAACTTGGTAAAGATTTTGAAAAAATATGGTCCATTATGGATGAGTATTCATTTTAATCATCCTAAAGAAATTACTAAACGTACAAGAATTGCATGTGAGATGCTTTCGGATGCCGGAATTCCTTTAGGAAGCCAGACTGTGTTGTTAAAAGGAATAAATGATCGTCCGTATATTATGAAAAAACTTGTGCATGATTTATTAAAAATAAGAGTTCGTCCATATTATATTTATCAATGTGATTTAGTGCGAGGTACACAGCATTTCCGTACTCCAGTAAATGTTGGAATTAATATTATGGAAAAATTAAGAGGGCATACTTCTGGATATGCAGTGCCAACATATGTTATTGATGCTCCAGGTGGTGGTGGAAAAATTCCAGTAAGTCCAAGTTATGTTTTATCGCAGGCTAAAGGCAAGTATGTTTTGCGTAATTATGCCGGAAAAGTTTTTACATATTTAGAGTAAAATAATATTTAAAATATAAAAGGCAGTGTATATATACACTGCCTTTTTTTTGCTTGACCGACTTTTTAAAGCCTTTTATAATAATCTTACAATTAAAAATGGTGATGACTACGTTCTGACTGAAAATTCCGGATTTATTAAAAATAAATCTATTCCTATTTATGGGTATTTATTCCCTCTAACAAAGGAGCGGTAAAATGGAAGTCAAGAATAAAAGAAGTGTTATTTTACTTGGTCATGCACAATCAGGAAAAACCAGCCTATCAGAAGCAATGCTTTTCAAATGTAATGCTACCACGCGTAAAGGAACAATTCTAGAGGGAAATACTGTCAGTGATTATAATTGGGATGAAATTGAGCGTAAGTCTTCGATTAATGCAGGATTTATGTTTTGTGATTATCAAGGAACACGTATTCAAATTGTCGATACTCCAGGCTTTGCAGATTTTTACGGAGATGTTTTGTCTTCAATTAGGGCAGTGGATAATGCTGTAGTTGTTATAGATGGAACTGCAGGTGTTGAAGTAGGAACGGAAAAGGTCTGGCAGCTTTTAGATGAAGCAAGTATTCCTCGAATTATATTTGTTAATAAAATAGATAAAGGTGTTGATCGTGAAAAAATCGTTGCAGAGATAAAAGAAGTTTTATCTAAGTATGCAGAAGTTGTGGATATGAATAATGTTGATACGTTGGAAGAGTCAGTTGCAGAAAACGATGATATTTTATTAGAAAAATATTTAGCAGGCCAGAAATTAACCCATGAAGAAATTGTAACTGGGTTGCATAAGGCTGTAGATAATGCAAAAGTTTATCCGGTTGTTTTCGGTTCAGCTTTAACAGATGTTGGTGTGGAAGATTTGTTGAAAGGAATTAAAGATTATTTAGCGAATCCTGAAGAAGTTCCACATTTAGATTTAAATACTGGGAATGTAGTTGCAAGTGATAATTCGCCTTTTAGTGCTTTTATATTTAAAAGTATTTTTGATCCTTATGTCGGGCAATTAAGTTTAGCCAGAATTTTTTCAGGTAAATTAGCAGCAACAGGTTCTTTTTATAATGTAAACCAAAAGGTTACAGAAAAAGTTGGGCATTTATATTTTTTACAAGGTAAAGAACAACGTCCCGTTGAAGTAGTAAGTTGTGGAGATATTATTGCTATCCCAAAATTGAAACAAGCTTTTACTAATGATTCTTTAGTTTCTGATCCTGCGCATTCAGTTGTTTTTAATCCAATTGTTTTTCCTGAAACAATGATGTCAGCTTCTGTAAAACCAAAAACTCGTCAGGATGAAGAAAAAATTTCACAAGCTTTAGCTAAACTGGTAGCAGAAGATCCTACGTTTAAAGAGAAGGTTGATCCCGAAACCAAAGAAATGATAATTTCAGGCTTGGGAGATTTGCATTTACATGTTATGATAGGTAGATTGAAAAAGAGGTTTAATGTTGATGTTGAGCTTGGTAAGCCGAAAGTTCCATATAAAGAGACTGTTACAAAAGCTGTTAAGGTTCAAGGTAAATTCAAAAGGCAGTCTGGTGGGCGAGGACAATATGGAGATGTTTGGATTGAAATACATCCGTTAGATCATGGTAAAGGTTTTGAATTTGTAGATAAAGTTGTTGGTGGAGCAATTCCGCGAAATTATATTCCTTCTGTAGAAAAAGGGGTTAAAAATGCTATGGTTCAAGGCGTCATAGCAGGATTTCCGGTTGTGGATTTACAGGTTGTTCTTTATGATGGATCATATCATGATGTTGATTCTTCTGATATGGCTTTTCAAAGAGCTGGAGCTATGGCTTTAAGAAAAGCAGCGCAAGAAGCAGGGCCAGTTCTTTTAGAACCGATTATGGAAGTAGATATTTATATCCCTGAAGAATTTATGGGTGCGATTT
>CAYQXW010000006.1:0-20557 GCA_964421615.1 uncultured Planctomycetales bacterium | reverse complement strand
CATCACGTTGTATGGATTGCGGGACCCCTTTTTGTCATAGCGGTTGTCCGATAGGAAATGTGATTCCTGAATGGAATGATTTAGTATTTCACGGTCATTGGGAAAAAGCTTTAGAGATGCTTTCTTCGACTAATAATTTACCTGAGATTACAGGAAGGGTTTGTCCAGCTTTATGTGAATATGCTTGTGTTTTAGGAGTGAATGATGATCCTGTAACTTGTCGTGAGAATGAATTGGGTATAGTTGAGAATGGTTTTAAAAATGGATTTATAAAACCTAAAGATATAAAAAAACGTACTGGTAAAAAGATTGCTGTTGTTGGTGCAGGTCCTGCAGGTTTAGCTTGTGCGGATCAGTTGAATCAGGCTGGGCATAAAGTTACTGTTTTTGAAAGAGATGAAAAAGTCGGTGGACTTTTAAGATACGGAATTCCTGATTTTAAATTAGAGAAATCAATTTTAGATAGAAAAATTAGTTTGTGGGAAAAAGAAGGAATTATTTTTAAGACTAAGACGAACATAGGCGTAAATTATAATTCTAAAAAATTGTTAGAAGATTTTGATGCAGTTTGTTTAACTGGCGGCAGCAGGGTAGCAAGAGATATTAAGATAGAAGGACGTGAGTTAAAAGGAATTTATTTTGCGATGGATTATCTTGCGCAGTCGAATAAAAAAATTAGCGGTGAGAAGTTTGATCAGGAAAATATTGATGCTAAAGGTAAGAAAGTTGTAGTTATTGGTGGAGGTGATACTGGTTCTGATTGCGTAGGAACTGCGAATCGTCAGGGAGCTAGTTGCGTTATTCAGATTGAAGTTATGCCGCAACCTCCTAAAAATAGAACAGCTAGTATGCCATGGCCTAAATATCCAATGTTATTAAAAACTTCTACTAGTCATGAAGAAGGTGCAGATCGTCATTGGTCTGTTTCTACAAAACGGTTTGTTGGAGTAAATGGACAGGTAAATAAAATTGAGTGTGTGAAAATAGAATTTGTCAAAGATGATAAAGGCAATTCTGTTATGAAAGAAATTGCAGGCAGTGAATTTGTTATAGATGCTGATATTATTTTACTCGCTGTTGGTTTTTTGCATCCGGAACATACTGGTGTTGTAGGGGATTTTAAACTTGAATTGGATGCACGCGGAAATGTTAAAACAGATAATAATTATATGACTTCTAAAAAAAGTGTATTTAGTGCTGGAGATATGAGAAGAGGCCAATCTTTAGTTGTTTGGGCAATATCTGAAGGCCGTCGAGCGGCGCATTGTATTGATAAATTTTTAATGGGCGAATCTAATTTACCTTTAGTTTAAGCTTAAATCCTTGATTTTTAGTAGTTTATAGGGTATATTTAAATATTGTAAGGTTGGGCCACGGATCAGAAAAACTTATTGGTTTTTCTGTGAAGTGGTTTTATTTTTTTTAAGGAGAAAAGTGTTTAAAAAGGTAATTATTTATTTAGTATCTTTCGTTTTATTTGCTCAGCAAAGTGGTTTTGCGCAAGTGGTTGCTTCTTTGCCTGCAACAGTAGGCACAGCTGTTGAGGAAAAGAATCTGCACCCAGTGCATTTACGTTATTTAGAGTTAGAAAATAATACTAATGATTTTCAGTTTCTTGTGGATAAAGGTGATTATAAATATATTACGGAACCAGAATTAAAGTTAAAGTCTCAAGATTTACTGAAATATTTTTTTATTGGACTTGCGTTACCGAAAGAAACACTTTGGGTTAATTTGCGGCAAGATCAGCCGGATAAGATTATTGATAATGATTTAGCAAGTACTGATATTGGTAAGATATTTTTAGAAGCAGATTTACAGTTGAAAAAAGATTTAGCAAGTTATTTACTTCCTAATAATGAAGAAGGCAAAATTTATTGGGATAAAGTTTATAAAAGAGCCAATGAGCTTTTTGGAACCGAAAAGATTACAATTCCTACTCTTAATCGCCCATGGATTGTTCCTGATGAAGTTTTATTAAGGGATGCTGGAAATAGCGTTTATATTTATAAGGCTACCCTTAAAGTTATGCTTGAATCAGATCATCTTAAGGATTCTAAAGAATATAATTTTCAAGATTCTCGGTTAAAATATCTCAATGAGTATTCCAGCCAAATTATTAAAGAACAGATTCTTCCAAAACTAAATAAAGAGATTAATACTGGAAAAAAGTATTCTCAACTGCGACAGGTATACTATTCTTTGATTTTAGCGCAGTGGTTTAAGATGCAGTGTAAATCAGGAAGTATAATGCAAAACATAGATCTTTCTAAAGGTTTGCTAGACAGCCGTAATTTAGAAAATTTGGTTTCTAAAGATATATGGTCCAAAGAAAAATTTTATGCAGATTATAAAAAATCTTTTGAAAATCACGAATTTAGTTATCAGAGTGTAACTTTTGATGGGATGAAGCGCACTGTAAGGCAATATTTTTCCGGAGGTTTTGATTTTACTAGTTTAGATTTACGTATTCAGGAAGGGATAATCAAAGCAAATAACTTTATTGCAAATATTTTTGATAGGATTTTACCTAGTAATACTCAACTTTTTAGAATAACAGGTTCAAACTTTTCCTCAATACAAAGTGTTTTAGTGAAAAATAGTGAAAAAGCTGATGATGGCGGTACCCAAAAGGAATATAAAGATATTGTTAATTCTTCAGTCGAACAATCTTTAAAAGACTTTTTTGTAAATCGTAGTAATTTAGAAGATTTAACTGCTTTGGTTTTTAATAATAGAAGTTATTTGAATATAGATAGTGTTGCTCGCAATGTTTTATTGAATATGGGGTTAGAAGAAGAAGCAATGCCTTATATGAAAACAATAATTGAATATTTGGCTAATGGGCGAATAGAAAATCTTTCTCTAAATAATATTCAACAGTTGATAAACTATTTAGAGCTTAAGGAGTTTTCAAAAATATCAGAAAGAAATAAATTATATGATCAACAACAGAATTTTTCACAAGGGTTTGAAATTGATGAGTATGGTAATTTTTCCGAAACTATAGGATTAATGGGCGGGTTTGCTTTAGAAGCACACTATGCTTTAGAAAAATATAAGAGAACAGAGCCGGTAAATGAGACTTATGCTATTGTAAGTTTAATGCGTTTTGCGCTTGAAACTGGTGTGAAGGATATAAGTATTCAAGATTTACGAAATTGGATAGATTATCTAAAAAATTCCGGTTTGTTTATTTCTAGAATGAATGTTGCTGAACTTATTTTAAATAAGTATGGTCGTTTATTATCAAATGACGATCTTCTCAATTTAAAAGAGATATCTGATGTTACTGTCTATCCAAAAATAAAAAGATTACAGAAAGAAGATGCTGTGCGTGGATTGTCTGAAATTCGGTTGTTTGACTATATAGACCAATATGATTTTTCTCATCCTGAGTATGGGTTAACTTTGGAAATTTTAGTTAAAGAGTTGGTGCGAAGAAATATTCCGGTAGATGAATTTTCTTTAAGTATTAAAAAACATCTTAATGAATGTATAGAAATGCTGCAAAACGTAAAAGTGGATTTTCGAACTAGACACATTAATTTAGCAAGAAAGATGTTGGGAGTTATAAGGGAATATGGGATTAAAGGTGAGATAAGTAATGTAGATGTAGATAATTGGAATTCAGTCATTCTTAAATATGAGAAAGCGGGTTTTAATTTAAAAATTTCTGAAGATGGTGGTGAAGATTTAGATGGCAAAATTTTAAATAAAATGCTGTTGATCGAAAGGTTAAATTCTGATATTGCTAGTTTATTAACACAACTTTTACAGAATCCTAGGGCTGATGCTAAAGCATTATTTTTTAGTATTGCTAGGTTGCTTCAATCAAATAAGGATATAATAGATTACGGCGCTATTAGTGAAAAATTTGCTAATCTTTTGTATTTTAATCTTGAAGATAAGGTTTATATTGAAAAACTTTTAGAATTTATTCAGTCTGCTGGAACACAGGGTATGAATATTGAAGATTTACGTTATTTAATTAAAGTTTTTGAAGAAAGAGATTTGCAAGGTAGAATTCCGTTTATGGCTTCTTTAAAAGAAAAATATAATAAGGACCAAGAAATATTGAATCAAGAATTAAAAACAAAATATAAAGATACTGACGATGAGAGAATGGCTAAAAAAATAACACATCAGATTTTAGATGGTTATATCAAACAAAGAAAATCTATGTTACAATCAGCGCCTTCCAATGAATCTCAGAGTGTTTTGAATCTTATTGAAATAGCATTGCGTTATAAGATGCAAGGAATTACCAAAAAAGATTTAAATAACTGGATTAATTATTTAGTTATTTATAATAATCCTTCTAAATTTAGAGTTTTAAGGCAATTTGTAGATAACGGGTACGCGGATTTATTAAGTGATGCGGAATTGCGGGAGTTGCAAAAATTAGGAGAGGATGTTGGTGAAGAGTTAGTACTTTATTTACATAAACGTAACATTGTTAATGTAGCAGATCATATGCTTTTTGATGATGTGGATAATTATAATTTTCTTAAACCCAGGGGTTTTGAAATAAATTTTCTGTTGGAAGAAATATCTAGGCGTAATATTGATTTAGCTATTTTTTCTAATGATTTTAGAAATAAAATGGAAACAGCATTAAGTACGGTTAGAGAAAGTTTTCAGAAAAAAGATATTGAAACAATGCAAAAAAATTTAGCGTTAGCGACTTTAGTTTATGATGTTATTATAAGACAAAATTTTTCGGGGTTAACTAAAGAAGAAAAGCTTAAATGGGAATCAATTCTTTTGAAGTATATTTTATATGAAGTTGTTTCTCAGGAGGAAGAAGTTACCGTAGATGCGATGCAGGAGATGTTGGACCAATATTTTGATTCTTATCGTGGGCAAAAAGAAGTTAGTTGGGAGACGGTTAGTAAAGAAGTCTCTATTTTAGATTTCTCCCTACGAAATGGTGTTGGGGATTTTAAGAAATATGCAGCTTCTGTTGTTAAGAAGGTTGTAATCTTATTTTCTATCGAGTATTTACCGCAAGAACAACAGCAGAATAAAATGCTAGAAAACTTTTTAGTAAATTTATTCAAGTCTGCGTTGGAAAAAAAAGCTATAGATGCGTCAGATATAAATACTTGGTTGGATAGTTGTTTTAATATGCTTAGTAAGGAAGAAAAAAATTCATTTAATAGATTGTTGAATATCTTTTTTTCAAGTGGTTTAAAATTAGATAATCTTACACAGAAGCATATAAGAGAGTGGGTAACGAGAAGTGCGAATTTATTTACTATTCAGGAACAAGTTAATATTCTTAAAATTGCAATGAAACAAGATTTGGTTGATCTTAGTGAATCACAAAAAAATGAATTTGTTTCTCAAATATTAAAAGAAATAATAGATTTAGGATTAATGTCTTTTTATTCAGTAGAACAAAAATCTTATGATATTTTCTTAGTAAGTGTTAATGAGGAAGTTTTTAAGGATATTTTGATTAGTTTTAAAGATTATATTGATATTGAAGTTTTGCGTGAAATTATTTCTAATTTTCAGACTCGGGATAGAATAGCGCCTACAGATTTGAGAGCTATTTATGCAAAACAGTTTGGATTAAGTTCCGAAATGGTTTTGAATTATAATGATTATCAAGGTTCTGGATATTTAGGAATAGGTTCTACTTATAATCAAAGTGTTTTTTACTTTCATCCGAATGCTATTCCAAGTGCGTTAAGAAATATTATTAGTTTTGCGATTATAAATAAAATAGAAGGTATTTCTAGTGCTGATATTTTAGATTGGATGAAAATATTTAGAAATGCGGGTGATTTTGATTCTTCCAAAAAAATATTTTCTATAGTTTTATCGAGTAATTTGAAGAATATAACTACTGAAGATAAAGTAGAAATGTTTAAATTAACCAAAGAAGATGGTGGAAGAGAGGATTCTCGATATATTATTGAGACTGTGGGAACCGAAACTTTAATCAATTCTTTAGAATTTTTTATCTATTTTGATCATCCGATGCGAATTTATACTCCGCAAGAAGTTGCTTTAGAGTTAATTAAAAGAGGGATTAATTTAGAATTAAATATGTCTAAAATACACGCAATTATTCAAGGTCGCGAAGAGTATTCTAGTAAAGATAGTTTTTCTATGTGGCATGAAGCAATAAAAGCTGGAACGAAAAAATTTATAAAGTTTATGTTTTTGTTTAGGTTTAAAGGAATTACTGCTGAAGATAGAAAAGTTTGGAGATCTGTTTTTACTGAAGAAGAAAAGCAGGAGTTGAATGTAGAGACAATAAGAATGGCGTTCCAATATGAAAATTATAATATCACTTCAGAAGAGTTGAAAAATTTACTTGATAATTATTTTAAAGAAAAAAGTAAAAATAAAAAGGAAGAGATTATTTTAGAGAAATTGTTTATATTAACTAAAATAGTGGAAAAAGATATTGTTGGATATGAGAAAGAAATAAGAGATGTTGTGAATAGTAGTTTTTCTTTTTATAATTCTTCTAATAAAAACATATATAAGATGGTAGTTTTGCTTATAAAAACAATGTTAGACAAGGGTGTTTTAACAATAACTGATTTGCAAAGTTTTGTAAGTAGTTGTTTAAATATTAATTTGAAGAATTCTAATTCTTTTAATATTAAGCCTCTTAGAGATTTATTAAGTTTTGTTAGCAAATACAAAGTTAAAGGTGTAACAACTGAGATTGTACAAAAATGGATTGCTGATAGTATTAGTTCTAAGGCGGAGTCCGCTGTTGATTTAATTGTTGATTTTGCTGTAAAACAAAAGAACAAAGAGTTAGATATAA
Organism: uncultured Planctomycetales bacterium; assembly: GCA_964421615.1. Classification (GTDB taxonomy): domain Bacteria; phylum Omnitrophota; class Gorgyraeia; order Gygaellales; family Profunditerraquicolaceae; genus CAYQXW01. Next base: position 13,761 of record CAYQXW010000006.1, on the reverse strand, counting down.
ATACTTTAAAAAATATGAAAGTTATGTTGTTTCAAGGAAAAAATAAGAAAGTAAAAGCGGATGAAAGTATAGATGATGGTGGTAAAGGTGGTATTGATTGGACTCAGATGCTTTCTGCTAATGGGCAGGATGTTGCTGAAGAGTTTTTACCGCAATTTAATAAAAGCAATAAAATTGATTTGAAAATATATTATCAGCAGATTCAAGCTATGATTGAGAACGGAATTGTTCCAAATTTTAATAAGGTACAGATGTTTGTTTCTGGAAGTTTTATGAAACCAGGTGATGAAAAACAAAAAGACTTGGCTTTAAAAAGCTTAATGGATGTATTGAAGCTTTTAGAATTTAAATTTATGCCTACAGACAAGAAATATAGAGATCTTTTATACAGTATTGAAGATGTTAAAAGTAGCCTTTAGTATTTGTATTGACAGTTTAGTAGTACTGTGATAAAGTTTTAAATACCATAAATACGTTGAAGTGTTTATGGATCGCAAAGAAGCGTTCAGGGATTGAAAGAATCCGGGACGCTTTTTTTTTGCCTAAAGTTTGTTCTAAAGAACAAACTTTACCCAAAGGGCCGGCCGAAAAAATCTAAAAGATTTTTTCAAGATTGCCGGGGCAACCCCAAAATAGAATATTTTGGGGTAAAACTAATGATATATGGAACGTAAAACTAAATCTAAAAAAGATTATAATGAGCTGATTAAAGCTCTCTCTAATATCAGTAAAGCTATTTGTTCAGAGCAGTATCTTGAAGATATTCTTAAACTTATAGTTGTTGTAATTGCTGAAGTTACCGGTTTTCGAATTTGTTCAATCATGCTTTTAGATGAGAAAAAACAAGAGTTGGCTATTCGTGCAACGCAGAGTGTTAGTGAAGAATATAATAAAAAACCTCATTTGAAGGTAGGGGAAGGTATTGCTGGGAAAGTAGCAAAAGAAAATCGGGCAATTATTGTAAAAAATGTGCTAAAAGAGAAAGAATATAAGTATAAGCATATTGCTGAAAAAGAGAATTTGAAATCCCTTCTTTGTATCCCCTTATCTGTAAAAAATAAAGTTATTGGGGTGCTGAATTGTTATACTTCTACCGAGCATGATTTTAGTGAGACTGAAATAAATATTTTAACTGCAATTGCCAATCAGGCGGCAGTAGCTATAGAAAATACCGAGTTAATGGTTAAATCCCGAGTAATTCAGGAAGAATTAGAGTCACGCAAAATTATTGAACGTGCTAAAGGGATTTTAATGCGTGATGAACATCTTACTGAAGAGCAGGCTTATTTAAAAGTGAGAAAATATAGCATGGATAATCGCAAAACCATGCGTGAGGTTGCTGAAGCAATTATTTTAGCTTCGGAACTTAAGAAAAAAGCCTAAATATTAGCAAAGTTTGCTAATTATATAAGCGGTAGTGTCAAGGTTGGCACTATTGATGAACTAACTCATTGTAATGAGGAGGGTGTTTATGAATTTGCGTACACCTGGGGGAAATGACGCGACAAGAACCTTTAACCGTTCTAAGAATGTAGTTCCGTGTTCGGGACTTTGTTCGAGATGTTTGGAATCTTGCCGTGGAAATTGCGAAGTTTTCAAATCATCATTTAGAGGAAGAGAAGTAATTTATCCTGGTCCATTCGGTGAAATGACTGCCGGAGGAGATAAGGATTATCCAGTCGATTATTCACATCTTAATATTCAAGGTTATGCTCAAGGTGCTAATGGATTACCAAAAGGTATGGAAGGTAATTCTGACAGTGCAATTTTTCCTGCAGTAGATACAGAAACAGAATATGGTTGGGACAAAAAAGTTAAAATGAAAACACCGATTTTTACCGGCGCTTTAGGTTCAACTGAAATCGCTCGTAAAAATTGGGAACATTTTGCAATTGGCGCAGCTATTTCTGGTGTAACAATCGTCTGCGGAGAAAATGTTTGCGGTATTGATCCAAAATTGGAATTAGATGCTAAAGGTAAAATTACTTCGGCTCCAGATATGGACAGAAGAATTGAACTTTACAAAAAATTTCATGATGGTTACGGTGAAATTCTTGTGCAGATGAATGTTGAAGATACTCGTTTAGGTGTTGCTGAATATGTTTTTAAAAAACATAAACTTGATACCATTGAATTGAAATGGGGACAAGGTGCAAAATGTATCGGCGGTGAAATTAAAGTTAAATCATTAGACCGTGCAATTGAGTTGAAAAAAAGAGGATACATTGTTACTCCTGATCCAACTTTGAAAGCTGTACAAGAAGCGTTTAAAGCTGGTGCGATCAAAGAATTTGAAAGACATTCTCGTCTTGGATTTGTTTCAGAAGAAGGTTTCATGAAAGAAATTAAAAGATTAAGAGATATTGGTTTTAAGAGAATTACACTAAAAACTGGTGCATATTCAATGGTTGAATTAGCACAGGCTTTAAAATTTTCATCTGAAGCTAAAATTGATTTATTGACTATTGATGGTGCTCCAGGTGGAACTGGAATGAGCCCATGGAGAATGATGCAGGAATGGGGAGTTCCAACATTTTATCTACAGGCATTAGCTTATGAATTCTGTGAGAAGTTAGCTAAAAAGAAGATGAGGATTCCGGATTTAGCTATTGCGGGTGGATTTTCTCTTGAAGATCATATTTTTAAAGTAATCGCAATGGGTGCTCCTTATGTAAAAGCTGTTTGTATGGGGCGTGCATTGATGATTCCAGGATTTGTCGGTAAAAATATTGATGAATGGATTAAAAATAAAACTTTACCTCCGAATGTTGCAGAATTTGGTGCGACTGCAGAGGAAATTTTTGTTTCTTATTCTGAGTTGAAAGAAAAGTATGGGAAAGATATGAAAGATATTCCAATGGGAGCGATTGGTATTTATACATTCTCTCAGAGAATTAAAGTTGGATTACAGCAGTTAATGGCAGGTTCAAGGAATTTTTCTTTGAGTTCAATTTCAAGAAAAGATTTGATGAGCTTAACTGAAGATGCTGCTAAAATTTCTGGAATTCCATATGTAATGGATGCATACCGTAAAGAAGCTGAAAAAATTATCAACGGTTAATTTAACGTTGGTTAAATAGTTAAAACCAATCATGGGTGGGGTATCAATACCCCACCCGTTTTCTTTTAATATTAATTTTAAAGAATTTCAATGTTAACCGATAAATATGTTTATGGATTATAAAGAAAATAATAAGGTAATTTCCGATGTTGATTTAATGCTGCGTTTTCAAAACGGGGAGGATAAATGTTTTGAAGATTTAGTTGAGCGGCATAAACAACGTGTTTTTAATATTGCTTATAAATATGTAGGTAATTTTCAAGAGGCTGAGGATATCGCCCAGCAGGTTTTTATAAATATTTATAACGCTAAAAAATCTTATAAGCCGACTGCACAGTTTACAACTTGGCTTTATAAAATCTGCCAGAACACATGTTTTAAAACATTCCGTAAAAAAAGATTGGATACTGTATCTATTGATGCGAGCAAAGAATTAGAAGAGGATACAGTTAATGTTCAGATTGCAGATCCTAAAAGTTTAAGTCCTTTAGAAAATATGGTTAACGATGAGGCAGCTAAGGTTGTTAAAGAGGCAATTGATGGATTACCCGACCATCAAAGAATGGTAGTTATTCTTAATAAATATGAACAGCTTTCTTATGAAAAAATTGCTGAAATAACCGGTTTTTCAGTTAAAGCGGTGAAGTCTTTATTGCATAGAGCGCGGGTAAGTTTAAAAGAAAAACTGGCTACTTATTTTAATAAATAAAGCGAAACTTTTTCTTTTTTTTGGGATTTAATGTAGTGGAGGCACTAAAATGAGATGTGAAGGGATAAAAAAATTATTGATACCTTATCTGGATTCAGAAATATCTGAAAGCCAGAAGCTTATTGTTGAAGCGCATCTTAATTCTTGTGAGGCTTGCCAGAAAGAAAAAGAGTTATTAGAAGCATCTTGGAAGTTATTAGATACGGCAAAAGCGCCTAAGGTAAGTAATAATTTTACTCGGGATTTGATGTATAAAATTTATACCCAGGAACAAAAAAGTTCTGTTTTTAAATGGCAGTTGCCAGAGTTTAATTTTAGTTTTCAATCGTTGGCTCCTTCTTTGGCAACGATTAGTATTGTGGTAGTCATTTATTTTGCGTTTCAAACTTATTCGGTAAAAGAAGTTAAATTAGCGACGAAGATTGTCCCGGCGCAGAAAAAGAATATTCAAGTTGCAGCTAATATTCCAGTAGAACCAAAAGTTGAAGTTACCCAAGAAGTTAAGCCAGTAGAAGTTGCACAAGTTGAGAAAAAAGAAGAGATACAAGTGGCAGTGTTAGACGATGAGATTATCCGTAATTTAGAAGCTTATAAGAATGCAGAGTTGTATCAAAATTATGTAGTGGTCAATGATATGGATGCTACGGAAAAGATGAGTGAAGGAACGGTGTAAAATGTTTAAATATTATTTAAATTTAATTTTATTTGTTGTAATCATAAATATGTTTTCTTGTGTTTGGGCTCAAGAAGCAAATAATAATACTATTGATAATTCTTATGCAGAAAATTTACGCAAGTGGCAAAGTATGACGGAAGAAGAACGTCAGGCGTTGCGAGAAAAAGTGAGGACGATGACGCAGGAAGAAAGAGTAGTTGTTAAGGAGAATGCCCAGAAATTTAGACAACTGCCTCAGGAAGATCAAACTAGAATTCACGAAAATTTTAGAAAGTTTAGAGAACTTCCTCCAGAAAAAAAAGAAATGGTTCGGGAAAGATTTAAACGTTTTGAACAGTTGCCACCGGAAAAAAGAAGTGAATTCCGTTCTCAAGCTAGGGAAAGAAGATTCCCCCCACGAGAAGTTTTAGATAATCATAAACCAGTGCAATTAGAAAGAAGAGAAAATTTTATTTCCCAAGTGGAAAATAAACATGAGCAATTTGAGCGCAAACAAGAGAATAGAGAAAAGAATAATATAGAGGAAAGAAGAGAAAAACTAGAAGATAGAAAAGGTCTACCAAAACCAGAACCTAGGGGAGACCGTGATCGTAGAAACAAGCCAGATGATAATGATCAGATGCGACGTCTTCCTCAAAATCAAGATAAGCAAAATGAGGAAGGTCGTATAAGAGATAACAAAAAACATAATGGTGGTAATGAGCGAAAACCTGATGATAGACAGCGTTTTCAGGATGATAAAAAAGATGATCGTAGAAAAGAAAGTAATGAACAAGCTCAAAGGCAGCATCCAGCTAAGACTGGGAGAAGATAAAATAATAGATTTTTAGCGAAACTTTTTGTTAAAATCTGGATTTAACTAATTAGAGCATAAGAAACAAGTATGTAAAAGGTAAACCACCCGTGAGGATGGGGCACAAAGCTAAAGGGACTTGGAAAAAAGCAAGTCAGCCAGCTACCATATGAATACGCCCTATCTTTCGGAAAGAAAAATAGGGTTTTTTTAATAGGAAAGGAGGGTATATGAGAAAAATGTTGAAGATAAGCGCGCAGTGGTTGATCGATATTATAGCAGTTAAGGTTTATCGTATACTTGAACTTATAGATGGGGAGAAAGGGTTAAAGATTGTTCCATATAAAGTGGCGCAACCGATAAAAATGACAGCACTAATGTTTTTAGAAGGAGGATTAAGATGAATACAAAATTTGTAGTAGTTCTAACCGGTATTTTGATGTGTACCAGCAGTTTAGTTTTTGCAAAGGATAAAGATAAAACCACAGACACTGTTACAGAAGTAACTGCTCAAGCAACAGATGCAACTGTTGATTATAAGCAGGAAATTAAAGCGGATAAAGAAACAATTAAGTCTGAAAAAGATAGTTTAAAAAGTAATGCAGATGCTGCTAGGCAAGAAGAAAAATCTTTGCGTGATCAAATTCGCGTGGCTAAAGAATCAGGAGATTATGCGACAGCTAAATCTTTGAGAGAACAGCTTCAAGCAATGCATCAGGATAATGTTGCACAGCGTAAAGAAGATATTGACGATTTAAAGAATGCTAAAGAAGAGTTGAATTCTGATAAAAAAGATGCTAAAGCTGATATGAATAAAGATGGCACTGTGGATGATGCAGAAAAAGCAGCTTTGCATAAAAATCGAGCAGATACCAACAATGATGGTATTCTTGATGTGCATGAAAAACAAGCAATGTTAAATCGAAGAATGGATGCTAATCGCGATGGTAAGGTTGATGCACAAGAAAAGCAAGCTTTTGAAAATAGAAAGATAGATAAAAATAAAGATGGGACTATTGATGATACTGAAAAGCAATCTTTTGAAAATAAAAAAGCAGTGGATTTGAATCAGGATGGTAAAGTGGATAGGCAGGAACGTAAAGCATTCCATAAAGATCAAGCTGATACTAATGATGATGGTAAAGTTGATAGAGCAGAAAGAAAAGATTATCGTTTTGACCGTAAAGATACTAATGATGATGGTCGTATAGATAAAGTCGAAAGAGATAATTTTAGAGAGAATCGACATGATCGTAGAGGAGATAATGATAATAATCCTCCTGGCAAAAAAGGTGGTCCTGGAACTAATTGGGAAAATCCTCGCGGTCCTGAAGGCGGTCCGGGTGCAAGTCCAGATAGAAGAGGATTTAATGATAAAGGTAACAATGGTGTAAGAGATCATGGCAAAGGCGAAGGTCGGGATGGTCGTGGTCAAGGTGGAGAAAATAGAGCAAAAGCAGGTGGTCCTAAAAAATAGTGATCTGAATAAGTGGCAGTCTTTATAAGGCTGCCACTTATTATTTAAAGAGGTGGGCATATGAAAAAATCAATTTTCTTAATAATAGTATGTGGATGTCTTTGTGTGGTGGGCAAAACATATGCCCAAGAAAATAATGCAGATAGACAAAAAACTTCTCAAGGTATAAGTGAAGAACAAAAGGCAGCAGTATTTCAAATAGTTAAGCAGTATGATTTTTCAAGTTTGACTGCGGATGAAGCTAAAACAATTCATCAATCTATACGTGAAATTGGAATCCACGGAGGACCTCAAGAGGATGATTTGATCCGTTCTGCAGGAGCGGATCCAGAGATTCTTAAAAAGTTAGACCCTCCTCCTGATAAACGTCAAGATGCAGTGAGAAAAGAAGAGAAAAAAGATTTTAAGAGTTTTAAAAGTGCAAATAAATATAATTTGGAACAGGCAATTTCTGATAATGCACAGTTAACAACTATTGCTTTTAGCGGCTTAGCTTTTCTTACTGGAGATTTTGGGGCAGCTACTTTTATTCCTCCAGGAAAAGTTTGTGATTTTTTTGGATTTCAGTATATGCGTGATATAGATGCAGCACAAAAAGGTCACAACCCGATGTTTTTAAACAGAGTTGCAGGAAATGTTTTGTATATCCTTAATGATGAGCAGAAACAAGTTTTTTTAAGTTTAGCGCAAAAACAATCTAGCCAGCTGGAGGAGTTAGCTAAAAAAAGATTACCTTTAATTAAGGCATTTTTTTTGCAGCGGGATAATAAAATTCCTTCAGGTAGTTTGGGTTTGAATAAAAGAGCAGTGATTCGTTATGTCGGAGATATTTTTGCATTTGATGCAGAGTTGAGTTATTATCGGGCAGAAGCGATGGCGAAAGTAGCTTTATCACTTACTCCAGAACAAAAAATATATTTGGGTCAAATGAAGTTTGGTGATTTTAATACTTGGCCTGATATAGATGAACGCGATAAAATTAAAGTGGATGGACGTGGAAAATCAAAAATGTTTAATGTCGCTTATATGACTTATGCTAGTGAATTTTTTAGTTGGACGGCTGGATCAGTAGAAGCGGATACTTATTTTTGTCCGGAACGGCATGGAACATACTTTGGTGGATTTTATATGAAGGATATGCCGGCAATGGGCAAGAGGGATTATGATATCAGTACTTCGGTAACAGGTGATAGTGGTAAAACTTTTCTTAACGATGTGTTAACGGTAGAACAACGTAAATATATTGAAGAAATTTTGGATTTTCAAAAAGAAGCGATAACTGAGATGATAACTGTGCGTCGAAGTATTTCAACAGAATTACGGAAATTTCTGGTTGGGCAGATGCCGGATAAAGAAAAAGTTATAGCTTTAGGAAAACGTTATGGTGAGTTGGACGGAGAAGTATCGTGGTATTACACCATGGCTTTTTCAAGGATTCATCATACTCTTACAGCAGAACAGTGTGCGCAGTTAATTAAACTACGAAATTTAGAAGGTTATGAAAGTTCAACTTACTATATTTATTCGCAGCCTGTACAAGGTAAATTGGATTTAGAAAATGTTAATGCTTTTTTTTAATTTATTCTAAATCAATTTTTACTAGCTGTACTGTTAAAGCTTGGATTAATATAGTCGGTGATTCTGGTTTGTAAGAGTATTCTTTGGTATCTCCACCAACTTCTTTGATATCAATAGATTTTATAGGAGTTGGTGTTTTAATTGTGTAGTTGATTTTCTGATTGCCAATATTTGAGATGAGTAACATTAATCCTTTTGAAGATTTTTCTCCCGCTAAAATCCATATAGGTTTTATTTCAGAATTAACATTAGGAATCGAGTCTAATAAATCTATTCCGGTTTTAATTGAAAGTTGTTTTGTGCATTGTGAAAATTCTTTCCATAATTTAAAAGCTAAGGCAGAAGGTTTAGGGTGTCCATCTGCATAAAAAATTCCATAGAAAGTTGGAAGTCTAAGAGTTGTATCTGTCCCTCGATAAAGAAATGCAGCATCTGTTTTTGCCTGTTGCATTGCTATCCAGAATGCTGTCATGTAGGTTGATGCTTTATTTCCTAACCTGTAATCTGGATCAGCATTTTTATTTTCAGTGTTCCATTCGCTCATGTGCAATTCGACGTTGGAAAATCCGGCTTTTTCTAATGCGTTGCGGTAGAAATTTACTGCGTCATAGTATTCATTGGGATTATTTGAGTAAACATGAAATGAAAGGAAATCTAGTTTTACTTTTTCTTTTTGTAAATATGATAAGAACATGCCTAAATTTTTTCGGGCTTTTGGAGCTTTGTAAGTTGCGACAACAAATCCAGGGCCTCCTATTTTTAGATCAGGAAAATTTTGTTTTAAGGTTTTAAATGTTTCTGTAAATAAAGGAATGAAATCTTCATAGTTTCCCGGCCAGAATTGTTTGTTGTCTGGCTCATTCCAAATTTCGATATACTTAAAATTTGATTTAAATCCATTGTTTGATCCGTTTTTATAATGGCGGATCTGTTCGCACATTGCTTGAACTAAATTGTTTCTTTGTTGAACGTTAGTTGGTATTCTTACATTGTTATAAGAATCGCCAACGCGTATGTAAGGTTGGCACCCAGCGTTAAGAATTGATTGGTAAACTTTATCGCTTTCTGTGAAGTTGTAAGAGGTAGGAAGACTTGGGTCTGCATCGATATTTGGATAAATCGTTGTAAGATCTAAAGGGCCATAGAAATCATGAGTGCGTACCGTGGTGATTCCATATTCAGTGTATTCTTTAGTAACATCAGCATTTTGTTTGTCCCCAGATGGAATGGGGCCTGCGTTAATACCTAAAAGTGGTTTGATGGAACCAGTAACTGATCCAATAGATAATGTAAATTCTGTTGTATTTAGTGTTGCAGGTTGAGTAATCTGATGTTGTCTTTGTTGTAAATAACGTGGAGTACGTTCTGCCGGAATTTCGGGACGGTTTAATCGTGTGGGTAAATCTTGAGCAAAAAGATTATAGGTAGTTAAATTAATAGTAAAACAAAAAAATAATGTTATTAAAAAATTTTTTACCATTTGCTCTCCTTGTTTTTATAATTATATCACTAAATTTTAACACAGAATTTTAAATAAATAAAACTTTTATCTTTAAAGCAATACTAATTTTTGCCCGATAAGTTGACTGTTAGGTTTGAGATAAATTTAAGCAGAAAGCTGGATTAAATGGATAATGTACATGCAAAAGATGTGTTGCGCAGAGCTTATAAAATGGAAGAAGAGATGACTCAAATGATCCTTGATCTGATTTCTCCAGAGATGATTCCAGATCAATTGGATGGACGTAACAAATCTAAAATTTTACGCATGCTTACTTTGCTAAAATCTGAAAGTTTGCGGCATAAAAAAGTTGCAGAAGAAATTTTAAAAAAATTATCAAAATAATAATATGAATACTACAGTTTTTAAGCAGAGAATCCGTCAATTAATGGCTGCAGATAAAAATGCGGTAGCTATATATTCTGATTTAGCTAAACAGTTTCCTGAAATAAAGTTTAGACCGATTTTTATGCGTATTGCTAGAGAAGAAGCAAGGCACGTAAAAATTGCACAAGCTATTTTAAAATTGTTGGAAAATTAATCGTAAAGATGTTTTGGAAATCCTAAAAGTTTTGGAAGTTGCTTTTTTTATTGTAGTTATTCCTACACTTATTCTTTATTTTTTAGCGCAGCGATGGCCGCTTATTCTGGATATTAGTTACAATGTTATTGTTGCGATTATTGTTATGCAAGCAGCACTATCTTATTGGTTTACTTCCCAAGTTTTTAATCGTAAAAAATTTACTGAAAATGCTCAAGCAAAACATCAGCCTATTCCTCGAACGACTTTTATTGTAGTTGCTTATCTGCCTAATGAATTAGAAGTTATAGAAGATACTTTGGAAAATATTTTGTTGAATGTTGATCGGCCAGTTGATGGGATAGAAGTTATTTTGGTTTATAATACGCCACATATGGAAGATTTAGAGTTGCGTTTGCGTCAGTGGGTTGTAAAATATCCAGAATTAATTTTGGCAAATGCGTATAATTCGCGTTCTAAAAGTGAAAATTTAAATTATGCTTTCGGGTTAGCAACTGGTGAAGTTATTGTAATTTTAGATTCAGATCATTTAGTAAATTCTGATTGTTTAAAACGTGCTTGGCGGTGGTTAGATGAAGGGTATGATGTTGTGCAGGGCAGATGTCATGTTCGTAACGGTAATGAAAGTATTATATCTGGGACTGTTGAAGTAGAATTTGAAGTGATTTACGGGATTCAGCATGCTTCCAAGTCGGTTATTTTTGATTCAACTTTATTCGGCGGGACAAACGGTTATTGGAAAGCACAAGTAATCAAAAAAGTCGGTTTCCGTGAAGATATGTTGACTGAGGATATAGATGGAACATTGCGAGGGATTTTGCAGGGAGTAAAATTTGTACATGACCGCAGTATAATTTCTACGGAATTATCTCCCATAACGGTAAAAGGATTATGGTATCAACGTAAACGTTGGGCGCAGGGGTGGTTTCAGTGCGCTTTGCAATATCAAATTCCTGTTTTGTTTTCTAAGTTTTTGAATATTCGTCAGAAATTCCTTTGGGTAACATTGCTTTCTTGGAGAGTTTTTTATGATGTGGTAAGTATGTTGTTATTTCCGGTTATAATTGCTTTTTGGTTATATATAGGTAAAGTTGTATTGCCTGTAAATGGGTTCATAATTTTTGCAGTCATATTTACTTTAGCGAATGGTCCTTTTCAGGCTTTAGCAGCTTATAAGAATGCAGCTAAACCAAAAGCTCCGATGTGGCGTTATGCAGCATATTCTTTATTCGTTTGGCCATATACGATGTTTAAAAGTTTTGTGAATCTTGTGGCAATGCGGGATGAGTTAGCAGGAGAGAAAAAATGGATAGTATCCAAAAGAGATGCAAAGGTAAAATGAAAAAAATTATTATTTTATTTTTTGTTGGATTATGTTTGTTGTTTTTTTCTTACCAGAAAGCTTGGTGTTTTAATGAAAATGAAACATTAGCTCAAGCGCGTAAAATGGTTGAAGAGAAACAATATAATTATGCTCTAGAAATATATTCTAAAATTTCAAACTGGTTAAAAAATGATCCAGGTTTAATTATTGAACAAGCGCGGGTTTATACTTATGCGGATAAACATCAAGAAGCAATTGTTTTATTTGAAGAAGTGAGATCAAAATATCCTGAAAAAGAAAAAGAGATTTGTTTTGAATTGGCTCAGCAGTATAAGTGGAATGAAGAGGTAAAAAAATCAATACCTGTTTATTATAAAGCATTAGATTATTTTCCAGCAGATACTCGAATTGAGTTGGAGTTAGCACAAGCTTTAGCTTGGGATAAGCGTCATCAAGAAGCGATTCAACGTTATAATTTAATTCTATCGAAAAATCCTAATGATGTGCAGGCGCTTCTAGGTAAGGCGGAAGTGTTAAGTTGGAATGATGATTTGGAAGAAGCGTTTAAGATTTATAAAAAAGTTTTAGAATTAGACCCGCAGAATTTAAATGCCGCTAATGGTAAGGCGCGAGTTTTAGTTTGGCAAGGGTATCATTTACAGGGAATTAAAGCTTATCAAGAAATCCTAAAAGATAATTCGGATAATATTGATGCTAAAGAAGGTATGGCGTATGCGTTGCATTGGCAGGGTGATGATGTTGCGGCTGAAAAAGTGATTGCGGAAGTTTTAATTCAGGATCCCAAGCGCAACAGTGCAAAAGATTTACAGTATACGATTAAAAATTCCCGTCAGCCTTATGTTGGGACTGCTCAGAGATTTTCATCGGATAAGAATAAATTGCGGATTTTTACCGCTGGCAGTCGTGGAGGAATGCATTTAGATTCAACAACTTCTTTATCGGCTTTGTATGAACGTCAGTATTTTCGCCAATATGGGCATAATCCTATTTTTGCAGATAGAGAAGGTGTGCATTTGTCTAAAAGATTTAATGATAATTGGGAAGCTAATTCTATAGGGTATTATACAAAATTTGATTTTGATGATTTTGATCCTTTTACTAATGCAAGTTGGATTACATTTAAGCCCGATGACTATTTACGATTTGATGTGAGTTATGATCGTAAAACTTTTGAAGATATGAATGCTTTACGTAAACATATTCTGGTGAACTATGGGGGATTTTCAATGGATTTTCGCCCAGATAGGTTTTGGTTCTTCTCAGCGAAATATCAACGGGGAAGTTATAATGACAATAATACCCAAGATATTGTTTTTTCGAAAGTAGAATATAGGTTATTCCATAAGCCGTTTATTAAAGCTTATTACAATTACTATTTCTCTGATTGGAAAGATCAAAAAGATAATGGTTATTTTAATCCGTATTCTATTTCTTCGCATTCGTTAGGTTTATATTCAGGATTTAATATTGCCAAAAAACTTTTTGCTGAATTGCAAGGTTCGTATGGATATGAGCAGCAAAATCCTAATTCAGATCATCCGACTTGTTTTGCAGCTTTTGGTTTGCAGTATCGTTTAACGCAGAATTGGGATTTTTCTGTTAGGGGTGAATATTTTTCAGCAGAAAAAGATAGCCATTCAAACGGTTATTCTAAACGCAGTATTTTGGCAAGTATAACTTATAATTTTGGTGCATCTCATTATGTGTATGAAGCAACATCTCCTTCTCGTCCAGTAAGTGGTAAGTAAGAATTAAATATGTTATAATAAAAAAATGAAAAAAATTATTTTAGTTATATTTTTTCTGCTTAATTTTTCGTATTTACTTTATGCCCAGGAAAGAAATTCTTTGACGCTTTCACAGTGTTATAAATTAGCGCTAAAGCAAAGCGAACTAATTGCTGTTGATCATGAGAAGATCAAACAAGCTGAAGCGCATTTTCAACAAGCTTTTGGAACTTTGATGCCTCAAGTTTCTTTCAGTCGTACGCAAACTTGGCAAGATTCTGATAATTCTCCTTCCTATAATAAATGTTTTGAACAGAAATTTGTATTTAAACAAGCGTTATTTACCGGGTTTA
>CAYQXW010000005.1:0-21249 GCA_964421615.1 uncultured Planctomycetales bacterium | reverse complement strand
GGTGTTAAGCATGCAGTTGTACATCTGTATAATTCTACTTCTAAAGAGCAACGGGAAATAGTTTTTCGCAAAGATAAAAAAGAAATTACTAAAATTGCGACAGATGCTGCAAGCCTGATGGTGGAATTACGAAAACAAATGCCTGGTTCTAAAATAAAATTCGAATATTCTCCGGAAAGTTTTCCTGGAACAGAGTTGGATTACGCATTGGAAATTTGTCAGGAAGTTATGAATGTTATAAGACCAACGAAAGATAATAAAATAATTATTAATTTGCCGTCGACAGTTGAAATGAGTACTCCTAATGTATATGCAGACAGAATTGAATGGTTTTTACGCCAAATAAAAAATCGGGCATCAATTATTATGAGTGTGCATACGCATAATGATCGTGGAACAGCAGTTGCTGCGGCAGAGTTAGCAATGATGGCAGGAGCAGAACGAGTCGAAGGGGCTTTGTTCGGAAATGGTGAGCGTACAGGGAATATGGATGTTATTACTATGGCTTTGAATTTGTTTTCTCAAGGGGTTGATCCAAATCTTGATTTTTCAGATATTAATAAAATCAGGCAAGTATATTCTAAATGTACAAAAATGAATATTCATGATCGCCATCCTTATGTAGGAGACTTAGTTTATACTGCATTTTCTGGTTCGCATCAAGATGCGATAAATAAAGGATTGAAAGCTCAAGAAAAATCTGAAAGTATTTTTTGGAGAGTTCCTTATCTTCCAATAGACCCAAAAGATGTTGGCAGGAATTATGAATCCATAATCCGTATTAATAGTCAGTCGGGAAAAGGAGGAGTCGCTTATGTTATGGAAAAAGATTGGGCTTTTCATATCCCTAAAGAGATGCAGCCAGATTTTGCGCGAATAATTCAAAAAGAGACTGAAAATTTTGGTCGAGAACTTTCTTCTAAAGAAATTTTTAACTGTTTTCAACAAGAATATATTTTACAAAAAAATGAAAATTCTTTTAAGCTTAGTTTTTTGTGTGTTGAAACAAAATCTAATAAAGAAACTTTAATTAAAACTGTGATTAAGGCTAAAACAAAAAATATTGAGATTAATGCCAAAGGTAATGGGCCTGTTGATGCATTTATTCATGGGATAAGAGAGTATTTTAATTGTTCTTTTGATGTTGTTATGTATGAGGAACATGCTTTAACAAAAGGTTCAGACGCACAAGCAGTCGCTTATATTGGAATTATAATGGATGATCGCAAAATTGTTTATGGTGTGGGGATTGATGTGAATATTAGCACAGCTTCGATAAAAGCGGTTTTGAGTGTTTTTAATCGTAAGGTAACACCCTTGACAGTATAAGAGAACGTTGATATTATATTCTTTACTCTATAAATATATCTATAAATAAAAAAATATTATGATACAAAAAGTTCAGGTGATTTTATGTCGAAAATTGCGTTAATTGTAGGTGGCAGTAGAGGTATTGGTCGAGCTATTGTTTTGAAATTAGCTAAATCTGGATTTGATATTTGGCTTACGTATCATTCTAATCATGAAGCGGCAAAAAAAGTTCAGCAGGAGGTTTTAGCATTAGGACGTAAATGCGATGTTTTTGCTTTTGATGTAAGTAATCATGATGAAACGGTTAAAATTTTATCTCCATTAGTAGAAAATTGTTGTCCGGATGTATTAGTTTTTAATTCCGGTATTTCTCGAGATAATTTAATGGTTTGGATGACGAAAGATGAGTGGGATTCTGTTCTTAACACAAATCTCGACGGATTCTACAATGTTGTGCATACGGTTTTATTTTCGATGTTAAAAGAAAAAAAAGGCCGTATTGTAGTTATTTCTTCCACGTCTGGGCAGATTGGTCAGGCGGGTCAAGTAAATTATTCTGCAGCAAAGGCTGGCTTAATCGGAGCAGTAAAAGCTCTTGCGCGTGAAGTTGGAAAAAAGAATGTTTTAGTTAATGTAGTTGCGCCGGGAGTGATTGATACTGAAATGACAAAAGATTTGCCGAAAGATAAAATAATGCCGCTTATTCCTATGCAGCGTTTTGGAACAGCGGATGATGTTGCAAGTATCGTAGATTTTTTATGTAAAGAAGAAAATATGTATATTCATGGTCAGGTTATTGGTGTTAACGGTGGATTGGCGATATAGGTTTTTATGAAAAAATATGATGATATAGTTGTGGGAAGTGGAGTAAGTGGTCTTACGCTTGCTTTGCTTTTAGCGTTAAACGGGCGTAAAGTCCTTATTATAGAAAAAAGTCCACATATCGGCGGAGCATTAGCAAGATTTTATAAAAATGGTGTTCCTTGTGATACGGGATTTCATTTTACCGGTGGGTTTTATAAAAATGGGATCCTTACGGATATGATTAAAGTTTTAGGGATTCAGAATTATATCGAGCCAATTATTCTGGATAAAGAAAAATCCAACTGTTTTGTTTTTGAGAAAGAAAATACTTCTTTTGAAATGCCGCTAGGTATTGCGAATATTAGAAATAAACTTAAAAGTTATTTTCCTTCAGAAACAAATGCCATAGATGTTTATTTTGATAAGATTATTAAAGTTTGCGATAAAACTGTTTCTATGGATTTGAGAAAAATATCCATGTCTCCGGAAACGTTAGAAGAAGATTATATAACTCTGGAAGATTTTCTAAATAAATTGACTTCTAATAAATTGCTTAAAGGTTTTTTATCTTCTTATTGCATGTGTTACGGAGTTAAACCGACAGAAGTTTCTTTTTCTAATCATGCGCGTGTAGCTTATGGCTTATATGAATCTGTTGCTCGGGTTAAAGATGGAGGAGAATCTTTTATTAAAGCTTTTCGTACTTTGTTTAAAGATTTACCGATAGATATTAAATGTTCTGCATATATTACTGAGTTAAAAGATATAAAAGAAGATTATGTGGGTAAATTTGTTTTAAATAATGGGGAAGAGATTGAAAGCCAGTGTTGTACGTTTACTATTCATCCAAAGGAAATTTTAGGTTTGCTGCCAAAGGATCATTTTAAAAAAGCTTTTTTTAACAGAGTAAATTCTTTTGAATCAAGTTTAGGATTTTTTTCTTTGTTTGCTGTATTGGAAGATGATAATGCAGATAATTTCGATCCGAGTATTGTTTCTCTTTTTCCAAGTGCAGAGATAAATGAATTTTTAAATCCTGAATATAAAGGAACTCCGGCGTTAGTTATTATAAAAAGTTTAGAAACTTTAAACGGAAAAAATTATAAAGTTCTAAGTGCGTTTGAAACTTCTTTTGTGGAACATGTGGAAAAATGGAAGAGTTCTAAGTTGGGTGATAGGCCGGGAGATTATTTAGTTTATAAACAGCAGCGTACAAAAAGTATTGTTGAGAGGATAAAAAAATTTTATCCAGAATATGATGGAAAATTAAAAATATTGGATACGGCTTCTATTCTTACATTCCGTGATTATTTAAATTCTTATGATGGTTCTGCTTATGGAATAAAACAAAAGATGGGGCAATACAGTTTATTTGGAAAATTAGCTTTGCGTAATTTATATGCGGCAGGTCAAAGTGCGGTGTTGCCGGGGATTGTTGGTGCGATGTTATCATCTTTTATTGTGGCACGCAGTATTGTGGGGAAAGAAGATTATAATCAGTTTATTGAAAAAAGATTATGTTAAAAGAACGAAGAGTTGTTATTACCGGAATTGGTGCAGTGACTCCTCTCGGAAATAATGTTGCAAGTTTTATTGATGGGCTTGAAAGTAAAAGGACGTCAGTGAAAGCTATGCCAGAGTGGAGTTCATATTTTGGATTAAGAAGTTTAGTTGCTGCTCCGGTTGAAATGAAAAATGAAAATTTGATTCCGCGTCAGGCTCGTCGGACAATGGGAAGGATGAGTATTTTTTCTGTACAAGCAGCTCAAGAAGCGATTCAAGATGCAAATTTAGATAAGGAATTTTTGACTTCGGGTAGATTTGGTTGTGTTATTGGTTCCACAACAGGAAGTGCGGAAAGTTTAGAAGAAGCTTACAGAATTATGTTAATAGATAAAGATATAAATCTTCTGACTTCGACTAAATTTTTTCAGTGTGTTTCTCATACCGCAGCTTTAAATGTTGCTTATTTTTTTGGAATCAAAGGAATTGTTATGGCAACTTCTGCAGCATGTGCTTCAGGTTTACAGGCGGTAGGGCAAGCGTATGACCTTGTAAAATCCGGTAAGCAGGATGTTGTTATTTGTGGTGGAGCAGAAGGAGTGCATCCTACGGTTACAGGAAGTTTTGATGTGGTTTTTGCCGCATCAACAAAATATAATAATGACCCGCAGAAAACTCCTCGTCCTTTTGATAAAGATCGGGATGGTTTGGTTTGCGGTGAAGGCGCAGGTATTTTAGTTTTGGAAGATTATGAATCTGCAAAAAAAAGAGATGTAAAAATTTATGCAGAGGTTATTGGTTATGACACTTGTGGAAGCGGAGTAAATGTCAGCCAGTCCAATAAAGATGCAATAGTTTCTTGTATGCAGGCTGCGTTGAAAGATGCAAATATTGATCCGCAGCAGATTGATTATGTGAATGCTCATGCAACAGCTACTCTGCAGGGAGATAAAGAAGAAGTTGAAGCGATAAAGCAGGTTTTTGGTGCTAATGTTCCAGTGAGTAGTTTAAAAGGTTATATGGGACATACTTTAGGTGCATCGGGTGCCGTTGAGTTGATTGCTTCTTTGGTTATGATGCAAAAAAATAAAATTTATTCAACTTTGAATTTGGAAAATGTTAGTGATGATTGTCAAGGTGTGATGCATGTGCAGAAAGATTTGGATAAAGAATTAAATGTAATATTAAAAAATTGTTTTGCATTTGGTGGTATAAATGCAGCATTAATTTGCAGGAAAATTAATTAGAACAAAAGGAGTTAAGGATGACAGAAGCGGAAGTAATAGCTAAAACCAATGAAGTGTTTACTGAATCATTTGAAATTACGCCAGATAAATTAAAGCCTGAAGCACATATTTTTAATGATTTAGGTTTAGATAGTTTGGATATTGTAGATTTAGTTGTGGCTCTGCAGCAGAAGTTTAAAATTAATATTCGCAATGATGAAAGAGTTAAAGATATTCGTACGTTAGGTGATATCCAAAAATTTGTTTTGGTTTTAGTTCAGGAAGGTAAAGTAGGTAAATAATTTTGATGAAGCGTTTAGGTGAAATTTATTTAAATTTATTTTTATATTTTTTTGTTTTATTTTTTTCAGTAGTGGCAATTCCGTCTTTGATTTTATTGATTTGTACCATTGGTCCGTTTATGTCACAGAGAATGGTTTATCGCCGTATAAGGCGCGCGATAAGCTGGTATGGTGCTGTAATTATTAGAATATTGCCATGGCCATTTATAAAAGTTGATTATAAGGATTTTGAAACTAAAAAAGAGAAACCTCCTTATATTTTTGTATGCAACCATCGTTCAACTTTTGATGCTTTTTTAATGGCGTGTTTGCCTTATGAATGTATTCAAGTTGTGAATATTTGGCCTTTTAAATTGCCGGTATGGGGATTTTTTGCAAGGTTCGCAGGATATTTGAGTGTGCGCGAGTTACCGTTTGAGGAGTTCAGCAGTAAAGCTTGTAAACTTCTTAATGATGGGGTTTCAATTATTGTATTCCCTGAAGGAACACGGTCTAGCAGTAAGCAGACGGGAAATTTTAATAGTGCAATTTTTAGGGTTGCTTTAGAATCAAAATGTAAAATTGTCCCGATATGTTTATCTGGGAATGAGAATATTCCAGTAGGTAAAACTTTGCATGTGAAACCTGGGATAATAAAAATACATAAATTAGCAGCAATTAATTATTCGCAGTTTCAGGATTTTAGCCCATTTAAATTAAAAAATTACGTAAGAGATATTATTATAAAAGAACTGGAGAAAATGGATGCGTAGTGTAAATAATAGGTTCGGTAAGTATAATCATATCGAATTTTTTAGTAAGCTCCAGATTCAAAGAGTTCAAGAAAGTTTATTAAAACAGCATATTGATTATTGCATTGAAAATTCAAAATATTATAAGAAAAAATTAAAACATATAAGTCCGAAGAAAAAAATAAATTTGGATTTTCTAAAGGAACTTCCTTTTACAACAAAAGAAGATATAGAAAATCATAATTCTGACTTTTGTGCGGTTGATTTTTCCAAGATAGTAGATATTGTGCTGTCTTCTGGAACGACTGGTAAACCGACAAGAATTATGTATACAGATAATGATTTAGCGCGATTAGCTTATAATGAGGCGCAGTCTTTTAGTAGCTGTGGATTGACGTCTAAAGATATAGTTTTATTGACTTGTACACTGGACCGTTGTTTTGTTGCGGGGCTAGCATATTTTTTAGGGATAAAACAATTAGGAGCTGCTGCAATAAGAAATGGTTTGGCAAGTTTGGAAAGTCATTTCCAAATAATCAAAACTTTAAATCCGAGTGCTATTGTTGGTGTTCCGACATTTATTCGTAAATTAGGAATTTATTTAAAGCAAAAAGGGTTAGATCCTAAAAAAATTGGTGTAAAAAAAATTATTTGCATAGGAGAACCGTTACGTAATCAAAATATGAATTTGTTAAAGGTTGGAGAAGATTTGGAAAAAATCTGGAATGCTAAAGCTTATTCAACTTATGCGTCTTCAGAAACAATTACTACTTTTTGTGAGTGTGTTGCACAAAGAGGAGGCCATTTGCATCCAGATTTAGCAGTGATAGAGATTGTGGATGAAAATGGAAGTTGTTTACCGGCAGGACAAGTAGGAGAGGTAGTTGTTACTCCTTTGTCGATAGAAGGAATGCCTTTGGTGCGTTTTAAAACTGGGGATATTAGTTTTGTTATTGATGAACCTTGTAAGTGTGGAAGATTTTCTCTTCGTTTGGGACCAATTTTGGGAAGAAAAAAACAGATGATGAAAATAAAAGGAACCACAGTTTATCCTCAAGCAATTTATTCTGCGTTAGAGGAGGTTGAAGGGCTGTTGGATTATTATGTAAGCGCAACTTCTGAAGCGGATTTATCTGATAAAGTAACAATTTATGCTGCGCTAAAAGATAAAGTATCGGGAGCAAATTTAATCCAAGATAAATTGCAGGCTAAGATTAGAGTTAAGCCTGATGTAGTTATTATAGATGAGGAGTCGATCCGTAAAAATGTTTTTTCGCAGGAGTCTAGAAAACCAATACGTTTTTTTGATAAGAGGCAGGTAAAATGAGTAGTTGTTATAACCGAATAGTTAATTTTGAATTTGATCAAAAAGATATTAAACATGCCGTAGATCATGGCAGGCTTTTATCTATGGAAATTGA
Organism: uncultured Planctomycetales bacterium; assembly: GCA_964421615.1. Lineage (GTDB taxonomy): Bacteria > Omnitrophota > Gorgyraeia > Gygaellales > Profunditerraquicolaceae > CAYQXW01. Next base: position 13,951 of record CAYQXW010000005.1, on the reverse strand, counting down.
ATTTAGTTTATTGTGTAATTTTCGCTGTCAGTATTGTTATGTACCTAATCCTGATGAATTAAAAAATGAGCTTACGCGAGATGAAATTAAAGATTTGATTCTACAGGCTAAAAATTTAGGGGCAAGAAAAATTATAATTTTAGGCGGGGAACCGATGCTTTATCCTGAAATCTTTGAGATGATGCAGTTTATTAAAGATAACGGTATGGCTATTGAGATGTTTACTAATGGGACGAATATTGATAAAACTGCAGCCAAAAAGTTGTTTGATTATAATGTTACAGTTGTTTTAAAGCTAAACAGTTTTAAAGAGGAGATTCAGGATAAATTAGCTGGAGTAAAAGGTGCGTATAAAATTATTTGGGAAGCGTTTAATAATTTGCAGGATGCGGGATATCCTTCCCAAGAATCTGTTTTGGGAATAAGTACAGTTATCTGTAATGATAATTTTGATGAACTGCTGGACTTGTGGCAGTGGATAAGAGATAGGAAGCTTATTCCGTATTTTGAAATGATTACTCCGCAGGGACGCGCTAGAGAAAATGATGTTAAATTGGAAGTTGATTCTCAGAAGGTTAAAGAGTTATTTTTCAAAATTTCAGAAATAGATAAGAAACAGTATGGGCAGGTTTGGGATCCGCAACCTCCGTTGGTTGGTAATAAATGTTTACGTCATCAGTTTTCTTGTGTAGTAAATTCTCGAGGGTTTGTAATGCCTTGTGTTGGAGTGACAATTCCTGTGGGGAATGTCAGACAAACAAAGTTAGCAGAGATTTTAAAAGACAGTGAAGTTATTCAGAATTTAAGAAATTATCGCCCATTGATTAAGGAACCTTGCCAAAGTTGCCAGAAAGTAGAAGAGTGCTATGGATGCCGTGGAGCAGCTTATCAGTTGACGGGAGATTATTTGGCGTCAGATCCTCTTTGCTGGCATAATGTTGATAAACAACATAAAATTGTTAGTTTGCCTGTAGAGGTTAAGGATATTATACCGCATAAATTTTCGATGCGATTAGTGGATAGATTGCTAAAAGTTGGAGAAAGAGTAATTGAGTCAGATGTAGTTATTAGGCCGGATAATATTTTTCTTGATGATAATGGTTTTTTGGATGAAGCAGTTTATGTTGAGCTGATTGCCCAGTCTTTTGCAGCTGCCTATGGTTTTTTGAATTTGGGATTAACTTGCAAAAAAGTAGAAGGTTTATTGTTGGGAGCTAAGAAAATAAAAATTTTTCAGAGAGCCAAAGTCAAAGATCATTTAAAAATTATAGTTTTTAAAGAAGCTAAATTCGGAGATTTTGGTGTTGTTAAAGGGGAAATTTTTAGGCAGGATGAATTATTGGCTAGAGGAGAAATAAAAATTTTAAATAATAGCGGTGAATATGCGAATATTTAAAATATTATTTATTATAACAGTTTTTTGCGTGAAAAATGTTTTTGCGCAAGGCGTTGTTAATGTCGATGTAAATAGTATTCTTAAAGATTTAGAATCTAAGATGAGTCAGGTGAAAACTATTTCTACTGATTTTATTCAAGAAAAAGATTTAGCTTTATTAAGTCAAAAATTGGTTTTAAAAGGCAAAGTTTATTTGCAGAAGCCTAATCTTTTAGCGTGGCATGTTTCAACGCCACTAAAATATTCAATGTTAATGAAAGGCAGCGTTATTCGCCAGTGGGATGAGGATAGCAATAAGGTTCAGGAATTCAACTTATCCCGGATGCCTTCAATGCAGGCGGCTGTAGAGCAGATGAACAGCTGGTTTTCTGGTTCATATATCTCTATGCAGAAAGATTACATAATAAATGTTTTAAAACAGAATCCTATTGTTTTAGAATTTCTACCTAAGGAAAATTCCTTGGCTTATAGTTTAATTGAAAAAGTAACAGTTTCTTTCCAGCAGGACGGAAAATATATTAGTACTATTTTAATTCAAGAGAAAAGCGCAGATAAGACGCTGATGAAATTTTTAAATACTAAAATGAATGAGGCTATTAGTTCTAAGAGTTGGCAAATAGGCAATAATGCTCAATAAATTTTTTAAACTTTTTGATTTTACGCAAAAATATAAATGGCTAGCTTTGATCGGGCTAGTTATTTTTGTTTTTATCTGTTCTTGGGGGATTAAAAATATTAAGTTTAATAATGATATGGGATTGATGTTGCCGAAAGATAAAAATGTTTTAAGAAGTTTAAAATTTTTAAAAGAGGCTAATTTTTCGGATAAAGTAGTGGTATCTTTTACATTAAATGATTCTGCCCATAGCATAGATGATTTGATAACTCAAGTAGATATTTTTAAATCTAAGCTAGGATTGCCTTTAATTACAGAAGTTGTTAGCGGGTTTTCCGTGTCAGATGCAATGGGAGAAATGGTTTCATTTTTGAAATATATTCCTCAGACTGTTTCTGCGGAGGATTTAATAAAGTTAGATGAACAGTTAAACGATGAGGGAGTAAATAAAAAATTATCGTTTCTGTATAAGCAGCTGATTACGCCAAGTAGTACTTTTATGGTTCCGTTTATACGTCAGGACCCAATGGGTGTGAATAATAACTATCTTAACTCTTTGCAGAAGATTGCTGGATCGTTAGGTTATGAAGTTAATTTGGAAAATAAACATTTTGTAAGTAAAGATAGAAAAAGTGTGATGTTGATTTTGAAAACTTCAGTTTTGCTGACAGATGGTTTTGGTGCTAAAAAATTAATTTCAGAGTTAAAACGAAATTTGCAGTTTGTTCCTGATTATGTTTCTTATGATATTGTTTGCGGGCATTTACATACAATCAGTAATGAAGAGGTGATTAAAAAAGATATCCAGCGGACAACATTAATTGCTTCGATTGCTTTTTTATTGATTTTTTTAGTCGGATTTAAAGATTTACGGGCTTCAATATTTTTTCTTATTCCTTTAGTATCTGTAGTTATTAGTATGAATATAACTGCATGGTTTTATAAGGAAATTTCCTATTTTGTTGCAGGAATGGGAGCAGTTATAGTTGGGATAGCTGATGATTACGGTATTCATGTTTATTTTGCGGTGCGTTCAACGGGTAGAAGAGATATCATAAAAGAAGTTATAAAACCTCTTTTTATTGCTGTTTTAATTACGTGTAGTGTGTTTTTTGCATTCTTTTTTTCTAGTGTAGAAGGGTATCATCAATTAGCTTTTTTTTCAATTACGAGTATTTGTTTATGTTTTCTTATTGCTATTTTTATTTTTCCAAGTTTTATCAGTTTAAAACCGTTAGATAAGAAAGGAAAAATCGATAAGCCTAATGGTAAATATATTGTATCTGATAAAACTAGATTAGTATTGTGGTTGGTTTTTGTTGTGGTGGGAGTATTTTTTTCTTTTAAATTAAAATTTAATAATGATGTTATGCAGTTTGATGGTAGCAAAAAAGAGGTTTTTCAAGCTGAAGAAAGATTTCATAACGTTTGGGGTGGAAAAAATCAGCCGGCATTTTTAGTTGTAGAAGATAAAAGTAAACAGAGAGCTTTTTTATTTAATGATAATATATATTCTGAGCTAGTAAAAATTATAGATAAAGAGTCGATTTCAAGTTTATCTAATTTGTGGCCGTCTTATGAAACTAGGAAAAATAATGTGGTTGGTTGGAATGAATTTTGGCAGAATAATAGGCGTAATAATCTTTATAAGTTAGTAAATAAATATGGGGCAAAATACGCTTTTTCTTCTGATGCATTCAATCAGTTTTTTGAGAATACACAGGTTAATGTAAATGCTTTAGATAAAGATTTTCCTGAAAATTTTAAGTTTTTGAATCAAATCAAAGAAAGATTTTATTTTGAAAGAAACGGTATGTATCAAGTAATGACTTATTTGCCGGATACAAAAGAAATTATAACGAAAGTAGATTCATTGATTCAGGGGAAGGATAATGTTTTTGTTGTGTCTCGTAAGAATCTATCAAATGTTATTTCTAAAGCGGTTTCTAAAGAAATTCTAAATTTGGGAATAATTGCTTTTGGTCTGATTTTATTTTTTACATTTGTATTGCTTAAAAATTTTAAATTTGCTTTGATTTCTTTGATTCCTGTTGTGACGGCAATGATAACTATTTTTTGTGGTTTTGTTATTTTGAATAAGTCTTTTAATACTCCTGCAATTATTGCTTGTATGGTGGTTGTTGGGTTATGTATAGACTATGGTATTTTTATGCTGCATGGATTTGTGCATCGTTTGGATACTGATACTCCAAAAGCTGTCTGGGTATCTGCTTTAACTACAATTATTGGCGCAGCAGTTTTATTGTTTGCACAGCATCCAGTTTTGTATTCTATTGGATTAACTTTGTTTTTAGGGCTATTTTCCGGGTATATTGCAGTACAAAATATTGTACCTTCATTTTATAACTTATGGATTAAGAAAAATGTTGAATAAAATTAAACTATTTTTTTTGTTTTTATTGTTTTTGTGTGGTTGTCAGACCATTGGACAGAAAAATTGTGAAATTAATTTGGATTTAGAAGATTCTAGTAAGTTTGTACAGGAATTTGCTGGGCAACTCGCGAGTAGATTTAAACTTGTCAATAGTGTAGTGTTTAAGTATAATTTTCTTAGTATTGCAGGTATTGGGTATATGGATGTTGATATTGAAAATGATTCGTTTAATTTATCATGCATGACCCCGTTGGGATTTAAACTTTTTGATGTTGCTGCTCAGAAGGATAATTTTGAATCTAAAGTTTCTTTGCCTGAATTTAGTAAAAAGTTAGATATGGGTAAATTGATAGCAAGGGATATCAAAAGAGTTTATTTTGATATAGTCCCTGATGAAAAATTAAGATGTTATAAGACTAAAAAAAATACAGTGTTTTTAAAGATTGTAGAAAATGGCAGATATGTATATAAGTTTAGTAATAAGAATAATTTATTAAGCCAAAAAGATTTTTATGAAAAAGAAAAACTTCGATGGAGAGTTTATTATAATTCTTTTGAAAAAGTTAATGAAAAAAATGTTCCGGGTGAAGTAGTTTTTAAAAGTTATCAATTTGGATATTCTTTTAAGCTAAAGGTTAAGCAAATACAATGAAAAGATTTCTCTCTCAGATTAAAAATTTAATTAAAGATTTAAACAAGCAGGATAATGTTATTACTGCTAGTGTAGTTTTTCCTCCGGAGTTTACTGTTTTTGAAGGGCATTTTCCTGATAAGCCTATTTTGCCTGGGATATGTATGGTTCAACTTGTAAAAGTTATAGTAGAGTTATCTGGTAAAAATAAATTTGAGATTAGTGAAATAAAATTAGCAAAATTTTATGCTCCTGTTAATCCAAATGATAAATTATCTGTAGAATGTAATTTATCATTAATGCCGGATAATCAGTTGCTGGTTAAAACTGTTATGAATGTCTTGAATCAAAAAGTTGCACAGGTTGAAATTGTTGGAAAGATAAGTTAAATCAGTTCTTTGGAAAATCTAATTATGCTTTAAACCATTAGATTTTCTCAAAGAATAAATTAAATAAAACTATGAGAAGAAAAAAAGATAGTTATTTTAAAGCAGAAGAAAGTGATCCGAAGCCTTTAAGTATTAGCATTAAACGCCGAGTAAATTTCAGCGAGGTTGATGCCTTAGCTATTGCTTGGCATGGTCGGTATGCTGAATACTTTGAAGAAGGTTGGGCGCATTTCGGCAGAACTTTCGGGTTGTCTTATGAGAATTTTATAAAAGCCAGAGTAAAAGCTCCGATTGTGCAATTTCATATTGATTATTTTCAGTCTTTATTTTTAGAAGAAGAATTTAGTGTGGTTACATCTTTGGTTTGGTGTGAGGGTGCGCGTTTGAATATGGAATATACTGTTTTAAAGTCAGACCAGAGTGTTGCTGCAAAAGGTTATTCTGTGCAAATGTTTATTAATGCTGATACTGATGAAATTTATTTTGTGGTGCCGCAGTTTATTGCAGATTTTCGAGATAAGTGGAAGAAAGGTTTGTTAGATAATAAAAAATGAAAACTGCTATTGTTGATTATGGATTGGTTAGTGCTTATGGTTTTTCTGCTGACGCTTGCTGGAATGGGTTAATGGATAAAAGGTCAGCGATTAAAACTATTAATAGGTTTGCGGTGAATAACTTTTTTTCTTCGAAAGCAGCGTTTCTTGAAGATTTAGATGTGAAAAGTAAAGAATCTTTGGTAATCCAGATGTTGAAAAAAGTTTTTTTAGGCAAGCAAAAAGAGTTTGGTAAAAAAACAAAAGTTATTTTAGCTTCAACTTTAGGCGAAATTGATTTTTTAGAGAGAAACGATTTTAAAAAATCATCTTTAAATGTATTAGCTGAAAAAGTAAAAAAAATATGTGCAGTAGAAAAAGTTCCGATAGTTATTTCTTCTGCTTGTATTTCTTCTAGTGTTGCTTTAGCTTATGCGCATTTTTTAATTAGTAGTGCAAAAGAGGATTCTGTTTTAGTAGTAGCTTGTGATAGTGTAAGTGAGTTTATTTATTCGGGATTTTCTAGTTTAATGGCGTTAGATAAAATAGGTGCGCGGCCGTTTGATAAAAACCGGATGGGGTTGACTATTGGAGAAGCTGCAGGTTTTATGTTGTTAACAACGCAAAAAAATGCAAAAAAAGATAAAAGAAATATTTTAGGATTCTTGAATTCAACAGGATTGACTGCAGATGCAAACCATATGACTGGTCCTAGTCGAGATGGAAGTGGTTTAGCGCAGGCAATTAATATAGCTTTACGTTCTGCAAAAATCCAAACACAGGATATCGGGAGTATTTGTGCTCATGGAACAGGTACTGTTTATAATGACTCGATGGAGATGAAAGCTTTTAAAACTGTTTTTGGAAAAAAATGTATCCCGACATATTCTGTAAAAGGCGGTACTGGGCATACGATGGGCGCTGCTGGTTTGTTGGAAGCGATTATTAGTTTGAAAAGTTTAAAAGAAAAAATAATCCCTCCAACTGTTAATTTGTATGAAATAGATGAAGAAGCTAATGGCTGGGTGAGTAAAGATGCAGTAAAAATGGATAATTGTAAATTTGTTTTATCGACTAATGCGGGAGTTGGTGGAGTTAATTCAGCATTAGTATTAAGTGGTAGTTGAACAATATGTTAAAAATATTAGGGTCAGTTAAAATAGATAAGAATACATATCAGACGTTAAAAGGAAAATTTAGCGGGAAGTTTAACGATTTAAATTCTTTTTATACGGATTTGAAAACTAAAAATGTTTTTAAGTCACCTGTTGAAAATTTCGGTAGGTTTGATAGTTTGTCGAAAATGTGTTGTTGTTCTGTCGCATTAGCATTGTTTGATGCGAAAATTGATTATAAAAGTAAAATTTTTCATAAAGAAGATGTTGGGTTAGTTTCTACTAATAAATATGGTTCTTTGCAGTCGAATATAGATTATTTTAAAGATTATGTTGTAAATGGCAGAAAACTCGCTCGAGGAAATTTATTCATTTATACATTGCCTTCAAGTGCGCTTGGAGAGACTTCAATTCATTTTGGGTTGAAGGGGCCGGTTTTTTATGCTGGGTTTGAAAAAAATAATTTTAAAGAATTATTAGATGTTGCAGAAGAGTTGATTGTAAATTCTCAAGCGAAGTTAATGATAGTTATTGAATTTGATGAAAAAAGCGCTCATTGCGTAGTTGTAAGAAAATAGTTTAAATATATTGATCATTGAAAAAATAAATGGTTTACGCACGAAAAATTGTGCTTTAAACAATTTATTTTTTCAATGATATAATTAATACTCAAACAATAGGTAAAAAAATATGAAATTAAAATTAATTTATCCGAAATGGCCTAAATTAAAGTATCAGGCAGAATTTAATCTTCCTCCGCATGGACCGGTTTGTTTTGCAGCAGCTGTTCCAAAAGATGTGGAAATTTCGTTTACTGATGAACATGTCCAGACTTTAGATTTTAACGAGCCAGCAGATTTGATTGCTATTTCTGTAATGCTTACTTGTCAAATTCCGCGTGCTTGGGAGATTGCTGATAAATATCGCTCTATGGGTAAGAAAGTTGTATTCGGAGGAATTGCAACAATGTTGCATGCAGAAGAAACAATGCAGCATGCTGATGCAGTTTTTCTTGGAGAAGCTGAAGGTAAATTTGAACAGGTTATTTCTGATTTTAAAAAAGGTGAACTCAAAAAAACTTATAATTTTCTGCATGATTTTCCGGATACAAAAATAATCGGTACAGCGCGTCGTGATATCTTAGACCGAAAATTTTATAATTTCCGTGGTGTGCAGATGGTGGATTTAGTGCATGCATCTAGGGGATGCCGTTTTAATTGTTTCCCGTGTTGTACTCCATATTTAGGCGGACGGCAATTTAGGCCAAGGCCGATAGATAAAGTTGTAGCAGAACTTGCAAGTATAGAGAATAATAGGTTATTTATCGTAGATAATTCTTTAGCGCAGGATGATAAATGGGAAACAGAATTATTTAAGGCGATTGCCCCATTAAAGAAAAAATGGATTTCACATCCGATTAAGGATGATGATAAAATTTTGGATTTAGCGGCCAAGGCAGGTTGTTGGTATGTTTATCAGGCTGTAGTAGATACTTCTGACCATATCCGAGAAAAAATTAAAAGACTAAAAGATCGAGGGATTGGAGTTGAAGGTACAATTATTTTGGGCACTGATGATCATGACGAAGATGCTATTAAGCGTTTAGTAGATTTTTTAATGGAGATAGAATTAGATTTGGCGGAGTTTACTGTGATGACTCCGTTTCCGCATACGCCGATTCGGCAGAAATTAGAAAAAGAAAAAAGAATTCTGCATAATAATTGGGAAAACTATACAGCCGCAGAAGTTGTCTATAAACCTGCGAAGATGACTCCGGATTCTCTGCAGAAGATGTATGATTATGCTTGGAAAACTTTTTACAGCAACTGCAGTAAAGAAATTATGATGGCAAAACTTTATTTGAAAGTTATTGAGCAAGAGAAAAAAGATGGTACCTATAAAAATGTACGGTTAAATACGCAGCGGGGCTGGTCTAAAAATAGTGAGAGTAAATGAAGATTTTTTTAATATCTGCGAATATCGCTAAAACTCCTTATCCAGTTTATCCTCTGGGTTTAAGTATGATTGCAGGTGCGCTTAATAAAAATGGGCACGAAGTTTTTCAATTTGATTTTTTGGCTAATGATATGTCATTGGAAAAACTGGCGCAGTCTGTAGAAGATAACAAGCCACAGTTAGTCGGTATTTCTATCCGTAATATTGATAATGTAAATTTATTGAATGAGCAGCGGTATATTGATGTCGTGAAACAAATTGTTCAGGTTGTTAGAACTAAGACTAATGTGAAAATTGTTTTAGGTGGGTGTGGGTTTTCAATTATGCCTGAAGAAATACTAAAAGAAGTTGATGCTGATTTTGGAGTGGTAGGCGAGGGTGAAAATATAATTGTAGATTTTGTTGCTGCAATGCAGAAAGGGCAGTTTCCCAAAAATGTGATTATGAAAGCTCCGCTTCTACTTGAGAAAGAAGAAATCTCATCAGCGTTATATGATCCAAGGATAATGGATTTTTATTTAAAAAGCGGGAATGTTGCTTCGGTGCAGACTAAACGCGGATGTTTGCATAATTGTGTTTATTGCACTTATCCTGTTCTTGAGGGGAATAAATTACGTTGTCGTAGTCCTAAAGATATTGTTAAAGATATAAAAAAGTTAATTAATGAACATCAGGCTAAATATTTGTTTTTTACGGATTCAGTTTTTAATGATAATGATAATCATTTTATTGAAGTTTTGAATGAAATGAAGAAAGAAGAAATTAATGTTCCCTGGACTGCTTTTTTTAAACCTGAAGGTTTAACTGATGAAGCAATTATTTTGATGAAAGAGACCGGGCTTAAAGCTGCGGAGATGGGAGCTGATGCTGCTTGCGATACAGCTTTAAGAGGATTAGGTAAAAGTTTTAATTTTAGCGATGTGATTGCTTCGAATGATTTGTTTGCCAAACATGGAATTGCGACTGCGCATTATTATATGATGGGTTGCCCAGGGGAAACAGAAGAAAGTATTTTTGAAGGAATTGAAAATATAAAGAAGATGCAGAAAACTGTTTCTTTTGTTTTTATGGGGATAAGGATTTTACCAGGGACAATTTTAGAGGAGATTTCTTTAAAAGAAGGTGTAATCAAAAAAGGCCAGGATTTACTTGAACCAGTTTATTATATTTCACCGAAAATAAACAAAGATTGGTTAGAGAAAACGTTGACTGCTGGGTTTGTTGGGTTACGAAATGTTGTATTTCCTCCAGATAAGTTGGAAAGCAGTTTACAGTTTTTACATAAGTTGGGTTATTCTGGATCTTTGTGGGATATGTTGATTCCAGGAAATGAGAAACGAACCCGTAAACGTGTCGGTGAACAAAAAAATTAACTTGTAAAGTGTTTGTTAAAAACTAATGTTCTTCGCACGAAAAATTTTTGCCGTCGCTGGTGGATGCGACGCAACGCACTTCTGTGCGGTGAGTGTCTGCTGCGGTTTACGCTTCATTCTCGTGGCACGATAGAAACGTTGTGCCACTTCATTCAGCGTAATTCCTTGCAGACAATACTCAAAATTTTTAAGTGCTCATCACATTAGTTTTTAAACTGCACACTAAAAAAATAATGGCATATAATAATGTTTATTGTGTTATTCCTGTTTATAATAATGCTGCTACAGTAAAAAAGGTAGCGTTAGAATGTTTGCAGGTTTTAAAAAATGTTGTTGTCGTAGATGACGGTAGCACGGATGCTAATATTTCTGATTTATTAAAAGAAATAGGTGTTATTGTTCTCAAACATGAAAAAAATTTAGGAAAAGGTCGAGCAATATTAACTGCTTTAAAGTTTTTAGTGGAGAAAAAAGCAGAGTTTATGATAACTATTGATGCCGACGGACAGCATTATCCTAAAGATATAAATAAATTTTTGGAAATTTTACCTGAAGCGAATGATTCTATAGTAGTTGGTATTAGGCAGTTTACTGGTGAGAATGTGCCTAATCGTAGCAAATTCGGTCGAGCGTTGTCTAATTTCTGGTTTCATGTTGAAACTGGTTTGGAGTTAGGTGATTGCCAAAGCGGTTTTCGATGTTATCCTGTTGCATATATTAATAAAATAAAACTTAACGGTCAAGGTTATGATTTTGAAACAGAAATTATCGCTCGAGGAGTTTGGGCGGGATTATTAATTAAAACTGTTAATGTTGATGTTTATTATCCTCCGGAAAAAGAGAGAGTTTCGCATTTCCATCCTTTTTTAGATAATTTTAGAATTTCTTTGATGCATACGCGTTTAGTGGGCCGTAGGCTTTTGCCGTTGCCATATCCTAAAGTTATAAAAAGAAAATCTAATATTGATTTGAATATTTTAAAAAGCCCAGATAAGTTTTTTAAAATGTTATTAAAAGAAAATGTTACTCCTGCGGAATTAGCGATGGCTGCAGGTGTCGGTGTATTATTGGGAACATTACCGATTATGTCTATGCATATTGTAGCGACAGTATATTTTTCGGCGAGGCTGCATTTAAATAAAATTATGGCTTTGGGGGCGCAAGCGATTTGTATGCCGCCGTTTATTCCTGTGGCTTGTATCGAACTTGGGCATTATATGTTGTATCGAACTTGGTTGACTGAAGTTTCCTGGAATGCCGTTTTCGGTAATATTCCGCAAAGACTTTGGGAATGGTTATTAGGTTCTTTAATTCTGGCTCCAGTTTTTGGGGTTATAAGCGGTGTTATTGTTTATTTTTTAACTAAAAGAATTAAACTGAAAAATGGATAAACAAGATTCTAAAATAAAAGTTAAAAAAAGAGGCAATAAATTAGGATTTTGGTTTTTTAAGACCACGATTAAAATTTTTGGGTTAAGGGCGGCTTATGGTTTGCTGTATTTTGTTTGTTTGCATTATTGTTTGTTTGATAGGCAGGCAAGTAAAGCGGCTCTTTGTTATTTAGACAGAATGTTTGGTCGGGGAAATTTTTGGCAGCGTAAATTTAGAGTTTATAAGTTATTTGTTAGTCAAGGCAAACAGTTAATTGATCGATACGTTTCTATTGCTGGCGCGAAAAAGTTTGATATTCAGCTTAAAGGTTATGATAAATTAAAATCTTTATTAGAAAATCCGCAGCAAGGACTGATTATTTTAACTGCGCATGTTGGAAATTGGCAGATTGCAATGACGACTTTAAGTGAATTTCAACGAAAAGTTTATTTAGTGATGCGTCCTGAGGATAACCAGGCAGTGGCTAGCTCTTTAAATATTAGCAAGGAAAAAGATTTTATCCGTGTGATTAATCCTGAAGGTTTTCTCGGGAATGTTGTAGAAATCATTAAAGCTTTAGGAGAAGGTGATTTTGTTTCTATTATGGGCGATAGGAAGTATGGGTTTAAGGGAATTGACGTGAAATTTTTCGGAGATACTGCATATTTTCCTTTTGGTGCGTTTTCTATTGCACAGGCGGCTAAAGTTCCGATAGTGTTGCTTTTATCTGCTAAAGTAGGTACATGTAAATATGAGATAGATGTGACAAATATATTTTATCCGAAAGAAGAACCAGGTAATAAAAAAGAACAGGTAAAGTTGGCAGTGCAGGAGTTTGCTACAATTTTAGAGCAGTATATAAAAAAATATCCGTATCAGTGTTTTTTATTTCATGATGTTTGGAGTAATGTTTAATAAATTATTGCAATAAGCTTTTTTTAAAGGTACAATAAATAATCAAGTTTATTATAGTTGGCGATGGAGTTCGCCGTTAACTGTCTAAGATTTATTTAGTCTGATAACTCCTACATTTTTCATTATTGAGAAGTGTAGGAGTTTTTTTATTAATAGAGTTATGAAGGCAAAAATAAGTTAGAAGGGAAAATGTATGATAATAAAATGGTTATATTTAATTGTTGGTGGTGTTTTAGGTACAGTATCACGTTATAGTTTGTCTGGTTTTATTTCTCAGCGAATAAATGCTGGATTTCCATTAGGAACACTTGTAGTAAATCTTACAGGATGTTTTTTTGTTGGTTTTTTGGATGTGATTTTTGAAAAGAAATTTTTACTTAGTCCTGAACATCGAATTCTATTGATTACAGGTTTTTGCGGTGCGTTTACTACATTTTCTACTTTAATATTTGAGACATCCAATCTTTTGAAAGAAAATGAATTTGTTTATGCATTTAGTAATGTTCTTGTCAGTTTCTTAGTAGGGTTTGTTTTATTTAAATTTGGTGCTTTGTTAGCTGAGTTATTTTAGGTTACAGATATCGTGTGTAGTAAAGAAAAAGAATTTTATTGTGGAAACTAAATAAACGAGTATAATCTTTTATAGAGATATATAAGTGGTCTGGGAAAATTAAATTTTCCTAGAGGATTTAGATGGTCGGGCCGCCATCTGTGAATAAAATCACAGATGGCGTTTTTTATTTTAAGGAGTTTTTGAAATGAAAAAGATTTTATTACTAATTTTGCCTATTTTAATTATTGTATCTGTTGTTTTAATAGTTTTTGGTGTTTTTCAGGTGCGATTTGAAGAAGAAAAACTTATTGATGATTTACGCAGAAAAGCAAAGTCTGTAGCTGAAAGTATGGATTTATCAGTTAAGCAGCTTTTAATTTCTTCGGATTTAAAAAGTGCTAATTACATTGTTGAAAAATTTGAGCGAAGAGAAAGATTACAAGGATGTGTTATTTATACTAAAACAGGAAAGATTTTTGCAATAACGAAAAATTTTGAAGATTGGAAAGATCAGAATAAATTATATGTTGAAGAAGCTATAAAGAATAAAGAAGTAAAATCTCAAATGGTTAAATTTAAGGTTTATACTTTTTATAGTTATATTTATCCTATATTAGATGATAATTCGGATTCTATTGGAGCAATAGAAATTTTGCATGATACATCATATGTGTTTAATCGTTTATCTGAAATATGGAAGCATTTAAG
>CAYQXW010000004.1:0-22042 GCA_964421615.1 uncultured Planctomycetales bacterium | reverse complement strand
AAAGATGATTTTGAATTTCAGTTTAAACTTAAAAAAAGTGCGAAATTTTTAAAGAAATGCTTAATTGATGGATTAGCTAGAGTGGAAAATTTTTCCTACCCAATAAATAAATAATTTTATTAAAGTTTTTGTAATTAATTCCGATACTAAATGTAGAAATTAATATTAACTTTTAAATAAATTACTATAGATGGGGAAATGGGGAATCTCAGAAGATTTTTCATTATTTTTGGTCTGGTTTTAGGATGGAGTCTTTTATTTGCTAAGACAGAGAAAGCTTCTGCGGATAGATTGCAGATGGGCACTATTGTAGTTATGCCTTTTTCTAATCTTAGTAATACGCCAGGAGTTGAAGATAAAATAACAAGAATCTTCATTTCTGAACTTGTTAAAAGAAAAGGTTTTGCAGTATATCATCCTAAAGTAGTTAAAGATTTTATTGAGAAAAAAAATAAAGTAACAGTGAAAAATTTGACAAAACAGCCTGTGCAAAAAATTGCTGAAAATGTAGCAAAAAATATGGGAGCGCAGTTTATCATCTGCGGTTCAATAACAGAATATAATGGTTATAATCCATATGGGTTGGGAATATCTATAGAAATGTATAAAGCTGATACTATGGATAAAATTATAGTAAATAATATCCAATCCGACGGAGTGAATTTTTGGGAAAAACTCAAGGATTGGGGGCAGTATTATACGATGGAGCGTTATATACACTCTGTTTGTACTAAATTTATTAATAATACATTTTAAAAAGTTACTGTAATCGTTAGTTTTTAGTAATAAAAAATTTTAAAAGGACGTAACCTTTCGCAACAAAGGCGAAAGGTATGTCCTTTTTTTGTTTTTTTCTTGACTTTTTTTTTTAAACATGATAAAACCTATTCAAATAGACAATATGTCAATGATGCTTTGTATGTTACGTTGTGTTAATCGACATATCTCAATTGTTTTATTAGGCTTAAATTAAGAAAGTTAAGCAATGGTAGATCCAAAAAAGCTTTATAGAAGCGGTGAAATAACTCATTTTACGGGTTTATCACGACAAACCATCCATTTATATAATCAACTTGGTCTGATTAAGGAACACAAAGTAACTAGCTCTGGGCAAAAGTTATACGATGAATCAGTTTTTCAGGTTATTGAAAAAATTCAACACCATAAGAAGCAAAAATTAACTTTGATGCAAATAAAGAACAAGTTAAGAAAAGATGCTCAATTGGAATTTTTCTTTTTCTCACAAGGAGAAAAATAGACCGTGAAAGTTTCAGAGTTAGCCGAAAAATTAAAATTTGAAGTTCCAGATCTAATAGAAATCATTAAAGAAACCGGAACAGAGGTTGTTGATGGTAATTCTGAATTAGATAATAATTCTATTGCTGGATTAGTTGAAAAAATAGATCAATTCTCAAATGCTGTAAAAAATAATCAAGAGAAAAAAGCCTTAGAGGCTCAATCGAAGCCTTTAGAAAATTCTTCTCCTATTCCAGAGGCTGGATCGGAAAAGCCACAAGACATGGCTACGTCCCCAGCCTCTTCAATTCCTGTCAAACAAATTAATCCGTCTTTAAAAGAATTATCCGTTAATCTTAATGTTGAAATAAAAGATTTATTAGCAATTGTAAATGAGTTAGGTGTGAAGATAGATGATGTTGAAAAAGAATTAGATCCTGCGGTAAGTGAACAAGTTTTATCAAAATTAAAATTTAAAGAATCTAATATAGAAAAAGGTAGTACCGCAGGTCATGAAATTCCGCCTCCTTCAGGTGTAAAGACTAATGTATTGGCTCAAGGAGTAATTGTTGAAGTTGATATGGGCCAGCCTGCTGTAGTAGAGGCGCCTAAAGAAGAAATCAAGCCACCTGTTGAGGTTAAAAAAGAAGAAGTTAAACCGCCTGTAGAAAAAAAAGTAAAGAAAGTATCTGCTCCTTCAGTTTTTTCTCCGGTTATCAATGTTGTGGTTAATGTATTATCTAATCCTTTTTTTATTGCAGGTGTATTTTCTGCTGCTGGGTTAATAATTATTACTGCTTTAGTTTATTCTGCTAATCTTAAGAAAGCAATTCCTGTTCCAACTGGTAAGCAACAGATGGAATTAATTTGGAAGATGGATTCTCAGGGGTATTATGAAAGTGCTTATGAAGCAACGAAATCTTTTATAGAAGAATTTCCAAATAGTAGTTTATTAGAAGATGTTTATTTTAAATCTGCTCAGATATTATTAAGTTGGAAACGTTATCCACCGGCACTTCAATATAATTCTGCTATAAAAGCTTTTGAAGAAGCAATTAGAAAATTTCCAGATTCAGACAAAGTTCCAGCTGCATTGGTAGATATAGCGCAGGCTTACAGAGCAATGAATTTGTATGATAAGACAGTTTTAACATATAAAAGACTTTTAGAGGACTATCCGTTTTATCATCAAAAAGATAAAGTACAGATGGAAATTGCAAATGTATGTTTTGATGGCAAGAAATTTGGATTAGCGCTTAAAGAATATGGTGTTTTGATTAAAGAATATCCATACAGCCAATTTAAAAGTAAAGCTTTGTTGCAGATAGCTCTTTGTTTCGAGAAAAGTGCACAGAGTCAAGCAGCTATAAGTGCTTATAAGAATTTTTTGAAAGTAAGCAATGATAGTGCAAGCAATGAAGAAGCAAAATTTTATATTGGTAATGTTTATTTGAAAATTGGGCAGTATGAAAATGCAATAAAATATTTTACTTCTGCTATTGGTAAATACCCAAATGATAAAAATAATTCAAAAGCGCAACTTCTTATTGCTGAAAGTTTTGCGGGTTTAAAAAATTACGAAGAAGCTTTAAAAAATTTGCAAATAGTAATTTATGAATATGCAAATAGTGCTCAAGTTGAACAAGCTATGTTTAGAATCGGCGAATATTATGCTAAAAGTAATCAAAAAGCAAAAGCTATTGTTGCATATGAAAAAGCTTTAGAAAAATATCCAAACAGTCGTTTTGCTAGAATCGGTGGAATGGATTTAGGAAAGCTTTATGTTGATGTTGGGAATCTAGATAAGGCGATATTAATTTATTTTGGATTGCTTAAAAAATATCCTAGTGCTCCTGGCAATGAAAAAGTATTTATGTTGTTAGCTAGAACATATTATTCAAGAGGGATGTATGTTGCAAGCGCTAAGATTGCAGATGATTTAATAAGAAATTATCCTTCTTCTAAGTTAGTTGATTGGGCTTACTATTTTAAATCTGATTCATATGTTAAAGCAGGTCTTTTTGATGAAGCCAAAAAAGTTATTATTCGAAAAATGACCGTAAATTCTAATGCAACTAATAAGGATTTTTTATTTTATAAATTAGGCGAAATTGCTTATTTTGCAGGACAGTATGATGAAGCCATCGGATATTTTAATGAAAGTATTGGAAAAAAATTATTTAGTAGATACCGTTATAAATGTCGATTATTGATAGCTAAATCTAATTTTGCTAAAAAAGATTACAAAAGTGCGATTGATCAGTTAGAAAAATTAGTTAATAATGATTTTTTAAGAGGCAAAGATATTTATTACGAATCTTGTATCGAGTTAGCTAAAATATATGCTTTGCAAAAAGAGCTTACAAAATCCAATGATTTATTTGAGCGTGTTATAAGTTTAGGACCAAAAAATAATCTTTATTTAACTGCTGTAAGCGAGCAAAGCAGTAATTATGTTAAGAATGGTGCGTTAAAGCCAGCACAAGATATTTATCAGAATGCTTTAGAAGGTTATGAAAAAATAAAAAAGTCAGAAGATGATTATAAAGTACAGATTGGGGAAATTACTTTAGGGTTAGCAGATATTTTATTCCAGAAAAAAGAATTTAAACAGTCTTTAGATAATTATCTGAAGGCAAATGATTTGTTTGTAGTAGAATCAACAAAAAAAGCTTGGATTATTTATCAGATAGGTAATTGTTATAATTTATTAGGTCAGTCAGAGCAGGCTAAATCTTATTTCGAAAAATTAAAAACTAGTTTTCCGACTAACTTTTGGACTAAACAGATAGATTGGAATATTAAAAGAACCGAATTGTTAAACAATATCGGAATAGGAGCTAGGCATGAATAAAGAGTATGGCGATAAAGCGGTTTACATCATCGGCAGGTTGCAAAAAGAAATTGCTTTTTATGAGTTAATGTTTAAGTTAACTCAAGAACAAAAAAACGCTATTCAAAAGATGGATACTGATTTGCTTATGGGTATTTTACATAAAAAACAAGATTATATGAATAATATAGATGTTTTAAGAAGAGAACTCGTTACTGTTAAACCTGAATGGGATAATATTAAAGAATCAGTTGAAGGATCTTTAAGAAATAGGATTAATGAATTATCTAGTAAACTTTCTTTTTTAATGCGGGATATGGTTAATCTTGAGAAAGAAAATATGGATTTAGCAGGTTGTCAGCAGTTGCAGATAAAAAAAGAAATCGGTCAGGTAAGAGTTAATCATGCAGGAATAAAAAAATATCTTTCTTATGGTAGAGAACCAGTAAGAGCTGTAATGGATAAAAAACTATAATATGAACGATCAACTAAAAAATAATTTTGCTTCTTCTGATTCTCGACATGTACAAGATCTTTCTGAGGCTTTTGATGCTTTTTCTAAAGGTGCAGAAAAGATGAAGCAGATGTATTCTGTTCTTGAAAAAAGAGTAGTTTATTTAACCGAAGAATTGGAAAAGAAGAATAAAGAGTTAGAAAAAGCTAATAGACTTGCATCTTTAGGTGAGTTAGCTGCGGGCGTTGCTCATGAAATTAGAAATCCGCTTGGAGGCATAGAGTTATGTGCAACTATGTTACAGCGGGAGTTAGTTGATGATTCAAATAAAAAAGAGCTAGTTGTTCATATTGTTGAGGGAACCAGAAGGTTAAATAATATTGTAAAAAATCTTCTTACTTTTACTAAGGAAACCAAATTAATTATTCGTGATGTTTTTTTAAATGGTTTAGTGGATGAAACAGTATTTTTGATAAAAGCAAAAGCTGAAAATTATAAAGTAGAAATTATTAAAGATGAAAGTTTTCAAGAAAATTATATTATTAAAGCTGATGGTGATCAGTTAAGACAGGTTTTTTTAAATATTGTTTTGAATGCGGTTGAAGCGATGACTAAGGGTGGAAAATTGAAGTTAGGTTTTAAAAAAGCAAAGTTAGCAGATTCTTCTAAGGATTGTGTAGTTGTAAATTTTTCAGACACAGGTGAAGGTATTGATGAGAAAGTTTTAGATAAAATATTTCAGCCTTTTTTTACTACAAAAGATGAGGGGACAGGTTTAGGTTTAGCAATATCACATAAAATTATTGAGATTCATGGCGGTAAGATTGTTGTAGACAGTGTCAAGTCTCGAGGAACAACGTTTAGTATTTATTTACCAATTACAAATAACTAAAGAGAGGACTATGGCCAACAAAAACATTTTAATTGTTGATGATGATCCAGTAATGAGAGATTCTTTAAAGGAAACTTTAAAGCGTAAAAAGGGTTTTTCTATTACTACTGCTTGTGATGGGGAAGAAGCTTTAAAAAAGATAAAGGAAGATAGTTTTGATTTGATCATTACGGATTTGAAGATGCCAAAGATGAACGGTCTTGATCTTGTTAAGAATATTAAGGGTATGTCATCAGAAGTGACAGTTGTAGTTATGACTGCTTATGGCACTGTTGAAACTGCAGTCACCGCGATGAAAGAAGGTGCTTTTGATTATTTAACAAAACCTTTTTCTATCGATGAACTCGAAACTGTTGTTGAAAAAGCTTTTGAACATAATAAATTAAAAGAAGAAAATCAGTATTTACGTGATGAAATTGGTTATGAATATAATTATGGAAATATAATTGGTGAAAGCTCAGTAATGAAACAGTTATATGAAGTTATTAATAAAGTAGCAAAGACAGATGCTACAGTACTTATTCAAGGTGAGAGTGGAACTGGTAAGGAGTTAGTTGCAAGAGCAATTCATTACAATAGTTTGAGAAATAAAGCTGCTTTTATTAAATTGAATTGTACTGCGATTTCTTCTGGTTTGTTGGAAAGTGAATTGTTCGGGCATGAAAAAGGAGCATTCACGAATGCTTTTTATAAAAAAGCCGGAAGATTTGAGTTAGCAGATAGAGGAACTTTATTATTAGATGAAATAAGTGAGATGGATCCAGCGTTACAAGCTAAATTATTAAGAGTTATTCAAGAAGGTGAGTTTGATCGAGTTGGTGGTACAGTTACAGTCAAAACAGACGTAAGAATTATTGCCACTACAAATAGAAATTTACCAGAAGAAATTAAGAATGGTAAGTTTAGAGAAGATTTATATTACAGATTAAATGTTATTCCTATTTTTGTAAAACCGTTAAGACAGAGAAAAGAAGATATCCCGATTTTAATAAATTATTTTGTGAATAAGTTTAATGCTAAAAATGGGAAGTCAATTCGAGGGTTAAGTCCAGATGCTTTAAGATTGTTAGTGGACTATGATTGGCCGGGAAATGTAAGAGAGTTGCAAAATGCTATCGAAAGAGCAGTAGTTTTAACTTCCACAGATAGATTAGAAAAAGAATTGTTCGCGTTTATTCACACAGAGCCGAATTTAGCGCGTGATTTTGGAAATAAGAGTTTAGATGTAAATGTAGCTAATAATTTAACTGCTTCTGCATTTGGGTTTAATTTATCAAGCGGAAAAAATTTGCCTCCGTTATCTGAGATAGAAAAAAAAGCGATATTTGAAGCATTGAACATTTGTGGTGGTAACAAAACGAAAGTAGCTGAAATTTTAGGAATTACTACTAGAACTTTGCGCAATAAACTGAAGTTGTTTAAAGCAGAAAGCGCTCAGAGCTAGGAAAAATTTTCCTACGAGATAGTAAGTAATGGTAATAAAAAGTAGTGGTATATATATTGCTACTAAAAGTAATAGGAGGAGTATAAATGGATTACGGTAATAATAAATCAATAGAATATTATTCTAAAGTTCTTGATTTATTGGCAACACGCCATAGAGCTATTGCTAATAATGTGGCGAATGTCAATACTCCTGGGTATAAAAGCAAAGATATTGATTTTAAATCAGTTTTAGAAAAATTAACTTCTGTAAAAGATGAAGCCACAAAAATTCCAAATATTTCAGAAGAATTTAATAAGATAGATATTAAAGAAGTTTATTCAGGCGATGGTTATGATAATAAAGGGTTGAATGATGTAGATATGGATAAAGAAATGGTTAATTTAGCTACTAATACTATGATTTATAAATTGTATGTTCAGAAATTAATGGGTAATCTTAATCAGCTGAAAATGGCTGTGAGAGGCGGTGTATAATGTCTTCTATTGATTCTTTATTTTCTTCTATGGCGATTAGCGCTAGTGGGTTAACGGCCCAAAGGAAAAGAATGGATTTGATTGCGAATAATATTGCTAATGCTAGTACAACGCGTACAGAAGAAGGTGGTCCATATAAAAGACAGGATGTCGTGTTTGTTGAAAAAGTTGATTCTACAGGTAACGAAGCAGGTGTTGATATTAAAGAAGTTTTTGTAGATCCTGCAGCGCCTAGGATGATTTATGATCCAACGCATCCAGATGCTAATAAGCAAGGGTATGTTGCGTTTCCAAATGTTAGTATCATTCAGGAAATGACGAACATGATGCATGTGCAAAGAGCATATGAAGCAAATGTTACTACGTTGAATGCGGCAAGGGATATGATTAATAAATCTTTTGAAATAGTAAAATAGTAAAAGGGCAGGTGTAAAATGGCGGATATTAATAACATAGGATCTATTGACTCTTCTAAATTTGTTATAGGAAAAGATTCTTTAGGTCAATCCAAAGAAGTAGGAAGTGGAAATTTTCCTAAAATGTTGGAAAATTCTATGAATGAAATTTCCGAAATGAATAAAAATGCTGATGAAGCGCTACAGAAACTTGTTACAGGTGAAGTGCAAGATGTGCATCAGGTTATGGTCGCTATGGAAAAAGCTAATTTAACTTTTATGACTATGATGCAAATAAGAAATAAATTAATTGATGCTTACAAAGAAGTAATGGGAATGCATTTTTAATCTAGGGGCTTTATAAACGTTTTTATATTTTTTAAAGGAGGATGCATAGGTGAATATTTTTTTACAAATTTATAGGCAAATAGAGTCTATATTTAAGAAGATGTCTCCGATGCAAAGAACCAATCTGATTTTGCTTGCGGCAATTTCAGTGGTTTTTTCTGCAATTATTATTATTTGGGCGAGTAGAACAGATTTTGTTTTACTGTACTCTAACCTTAATTCTAAAGATGCTGCTTCAATTAAATCTAAATTAGATGAATTGAAAGTAGAAAATAAAGTTGAAGGGAATTCAATATTTGTACCTTCAAAGAGTGTTTATGAAACAAGATTACTTTTAGCAAAAGAGGGGTTACCTCAAGATTCAACAGTAGGATATGAAATTTTTGGTAAAGGTAATTTTATTATGACGGATTATCTGCAGCAGTTAAATTATAAAAGAGCTTTAGAAGGAGAGTTGGCTAGAACTATTAGTTCTTTAAAAGGAATCACTGGTTGCCGTGTGCATTTAGCAATTCCTAAAAAAGGGTTGTTTGAAGATTCAGAAGAACATACTTCGGCTTCTGTTGTTTTAAATATTGCGCAAGGAGCTCCACTTTCTAAGACTCAAATTGGGGGGATTGTTCATTTGGTGGCATCTAGTGTTGAAGGATTAAGTCCGCAGTATGTTAATGTTATAGATGGACGAGGAAATCTTTTATATGGACAAGAAGCAAATTCAGAAAGTGGATTAAATTCTTCACAACTAGATTCAAGACAAAGTGTAGAATCTTATTTAGAGAAAAAAGCAGAATCTATGCTTGTAACAATTTTAGGCCCAGGTAAAGCTTTAGTAAGAGTTAATGCGGCTATGGATTTTAATAGAGTTGAAAAAACAGAAGAGAAATATGATCCAGAAGGAGCTGTTCCACGAACAGAAGTAAGTAATACTGAAAGTAGCAAAGAGTCCGGAGGCGAATCCGGTGCAGCTGGAAAAAATTCAGAGAAAACCCAAGAAAAAGTTACAACTAATTATGAAATAAGTAGGACGATTTCTAAAATAGTTAATTCAGTGGGGCAAGTAAAAAAATTGACAGTTTCTGTTGTTGTTGATGGTACGTATAAAACAGTTGAATCAAAAGAGGGTGGAAAAAAAGTAACTAAAAAAGAATATATTGCTCGTACCAAAGAAGAAAAAGATATGTACAAAAAACTAGTTATGAATGCTGTCGGTTTTGATTCACAAAGAGGCGATGAAATTGAGGTAAATGATGCTAGTTTTGATAATTCCAATATGGAGCAGGAAAGTAAAATGATTTCTTCTGCGGAAAGCAAAGATTTTACATTTAATTTAGTTAAACAAGTAGGAATTATTGTTTTATTTGTTTTAGCGTTCTTATTCTTAACTACAATGTTAAAAAGTGTTACTGTTCCAGTGGCTAGTGTTGCTGGAGTTGCAGTTCCTAGATCTGCTAAATCAGCTGGAGTAGCTGTTGCTAGTGGAGCGGGCGCAAATATGGCAGCTAAACAGCATGCTGCTAATTCTGGTTTTAATGCAACTGTTGGAGAATCTTTAGAACCAGTTGGAGTTGGTGGAGAAAATGATTTAAGTTTTTCATCTAATTCAGATGTAGAAGCAACTGTTGGAGTGGTTAAAGATTGGTTAAAGGAATAATATGGCGAAATCCGATGATTCTAAAAAATTAACTGGTGTTCAAAAAACAGCTATTTTGTTATTATGTTTGGGCCCTGATTCTGCAGCTAAAATTATGCGCAAACTTTCAGATGCTCAAATTGAACAGATTAGTGCAGAAATAGTAACATTAGGAAAAGTGAGCCCTGAATTAAAAGAACAAGTTCTATCAGAGTTTAATCAAGAGGTAACTGTTTCTAAAAAGACTATTTATGGTGGAGTTAATTTTGCTAAAAATATATTAGAAAAAAGTATTGGAGTAGAAAAAGCTGGTGGAATTATTAATCGATTAGGAGATATAAGAACCGAACCTCCTTTTAATTTTGTAAGAAAAGCCGATCCAGCACAGCTATTGAATTTTATACAATCAGAACATCCGCAGACTATAGCATTAATATTATCACATTTGGATCCTAATCATTCTGCAATTGTTTTATCAGCTTTGCCTTCTGAACAGCAAGCAGAAGTTGTAAGAAGGATTGCAACTATGGATAAGACAACACCAGAAATTATTAAAGAAGTTGAAGAAGTTTTACAGCGAAGGTTTTCTACTTTTTTAAGCGAAGGGTTGACTGTAGCTGGTGGCGTAAAAAGTGTTGCGGAAGTTTTAAACAGAGCAGATAGGTCTACTGAAAAAAATATTTTCGAAGTTTTAGAAAAAGAAAATCCAGGGTTAGCAGAAGAAATTAAAAAATTGATGTTTGTTTTTGAAGATTTAGTTTTAGTTGATGATAGAGGTATTCAACAAGCTCTTAAAGAGATGGATAATAAAGAACTCGCGCTTGCTTTAAAGACGGCTAGCGATGCGGTAAAAGAAAAAATTTTCAAGAATATGTCGAAAAGAGCAGTTGAATCTATAAAAGAAGAAATGGAATTTATGGGTGCAGTGAGGTTGAAACAAGTTGAAGAAGCTCAACAGCGAATGGTAAATATTGTGCGTAAACTTGAAGAAAGAGGCGAGATTGTCATCCAAGGGCGTGGCGGCAAAGGAGATGAAATAGTTGGCTAATATTATTAGGAAAGAAGAAGTCAGCAAAATAACTTCTATTAGAGAATATAATCTTGCAGAAGTTAATGCTTTTGCAGCTGTTGGTGGAAAAAATGTTTTAGATGATTTAGGTGTTGATATTGAAAGCCATCATTTAAAAGAGGAAGAAAATTCCCAAGAAGTTTTACAGCGGGAAATAGAAGCGGCGATACAAAAAGGTTATGATGAAGGTTTTAGCCAGGGATTAGTAGAAGCAAAAAAAACTTTGGCGGATTCTATAAATAAAGTAAATAATTTAGTTAAAGAATTTATAGATTTAAAATCTAATATGTTAGTTGAAGCGGAAGAACAGGTTTTGAAATTAGCTTTAGCAATTGCGCAAAAAGTAATTTTAGAAGAACCGAAACAGAATCCGAATATGGTAAGAAATATTGTTAAAGAAGCGATTAAGCAGCTTATAGATAAAGAAGAGTTAGTGGTAAAAGTACATTCTAATGATGTTGTTTCTATTAAAGAGATTGAAAATCAGCTTTTTACTACAGGTGTAGGAGCTAAGGTAAAAATTGTTGCTGATGATTATATAACTGCTGGTGGGTGTATTGTTGAATCTAGATCCGGCAGTATTGATGCCGATTTAAAAACCCAATGCGAGGAGATAAAAAGTAATTTGTTAGGTAATAATACTAGTAGTAATGAAGAACCAAATTAATTTAGAGAAATATATAAAGCGGTTAGAACATATTACTCCTATTAAGTTATGTGGTAGGGTGTCTCAAATTATTGGGTTAGTAATTGAATCTGAAGGTCCATCCGTTTCTATCGGTGATTTATGTTATATAGATTACCATCGTAATAAAAATTCCGTTAGCGCTGAAGTTGTGGGTTTTAGACAAGACAAAGTTCTGCTTATGCCTTTTGGTGAAATGCGTGGTATTGCGCCTGGAAGTAGAGTTGAATCTAGTGGAAAACCTTTAACTGTTGAAGTCGGTGATTCTTTATTGGGAAGAATTATTGATGGTTTCGGTCGCCCTCAAGATGGTTTAGGCTGTTGTTTTTGCCACGATAAATATTCTGTTTATGGAAAACCGGTTAATCCACTTTCTCGTCCAAGAATTAAAGATCCATTTTCTACTGGGATAAAAGCTATTGATTCAATGTTAACTTGTGGTAAAGGACAAAGAGTTGGTATTTTTGCCGGTAGTGGTGTTGGAAAAAGTACTTTACTTGGAATGATCTCGAGATATTCAAGCGCAGATGTAGTTGTTGTTGCGTTGATTGGAGAACGAGGAAGGGAAGTAAGAGACTTTATTGAGGAAAATTTAGGCCCAGAAGGGTTAAAAAAGGCGGTTGTTGTGGTGGCTACAAGTGACCAACCAGCTTTAGTTCGCATAAATGGCGCGTTAATTGCTTGTAGTATATCTGAGTACTTTAGGGATAAGGGGAAAGATGTTCTTTTGGTTATGGATTCTGTTACCAGATTAGCAATGGCGCAGAGAGAAGTTGGGTTAGCAATTGGAGAGCCTCCCTCAACAAGAGGTTATACTCCTTCAGTTTTTTCTTTATTGCCAAAAATGCTAGAAAGATCTGGTACTTCTGAAAAAGGTAGTATAACTGGTTTTTATACTGTTTTGGTAGAAGCTGATGATATGAATGATCCGATTGCAGATGCTGCCAGAAGTATATTAGATGGGCATATCGTTTTATCAAGACAGCTTTCTGATAGCGGCCATTATCCACCGATTGATGTTTTACGCAGCATTAGTCGATTAATGGTTGATGTTTCATCTGAAAAACAGTATAAAGCAGCGATGCAGATGAGAGATATTATGACTGTTTATAAAAATGCAGAAGATTTAATTAATATCGGTGCTTATCAAGAAGGCAGCAACCCTAAAATAGATCGGGCAAAGAAGTTAATAGGAGATATAAATAATTTTCTTAAGCAATCTCATACTGAAAAATTCAGTTTGGATCAAGCAGTTAAGCAGATGATCTCAATTGTGGAAAATGAACCTGGTGCTTCTGCTGGACAGAAAAAGAGTTAATTTATTAAAAAATGAAAAAATTTGATTTTAAATTAGAACCAGTTTTAAAATATAGAAAAATGGTTTTTGATCAGGTGCAGGAGGAATTTTTTTCTGCACGTAAAGTTTTATTAGAAGCCATTAACGAATTAGAAAATATTCAAAAAGAAGAAGAAGACCACAAGAATACATTAAAAAAGAAACAAAAAGGATATATAGATGTATCAAATTTGGTAATTCATATGCGTTACTTAATGCATTTAAATAGAATGAAGAAAATAAAACTTGAAGATGTAAAAAATAAAGAAAATGAATTAAATAAGGTAAGAGAAAATTTAATCAAAGTTTCAAAAGATAAAAAAATTCTTGAGAAATTAAAAGAAAAAAGATTCGTTGATTTTACAGCTGAAGAATTAAAAATAGAACAAAAAGAGTATGATGAATCTGCAATTATTAAATATTCGAGAGTAGGAACGCATGAAAGATAAAGATTTATTGATAATCCTTGGGATAATTTTTTCGGCAATTGTCACATTTTGCATATTTTTTGTTCTTTTTGCATACCAAGCGGGATTTTTTAAGCTAGTAGTTGCTGATAATAAAAAACCTCCAAAACAGGTAAGTTTTGTAGAGTTAGAAAATATGGCTTCGGTTTTAGAAAAAGAAAAATTAGCCAGTGAAAGAGAAAAAAAAGAGTTAGAAGAAAAAAAAGCACAAGCGCAAGAATTGAATAATCAAGTAAGTGTTGAAGAAAAAGGGTTTGAAGATAAAAAAGCAGAATTAGCTAAAATAATAGAAGATATTAATAAAGGGTTAGAAGTTAATAAATCGGAATTGCAGAAAAAATATGCTGTTTTGGCCAAAGTTTATACTTCGATGAAGCCAGATAAAGTAGCGCAAGTAATGGAAAAAATGGATGATGCTATTGTTGTAGGGATTTTATCTCAAATGAAACCTAAGATTTCTGCGAAGATTTTAGAAAGGCTTAAGCCTTCTCGAGCAGGAACTATTAGTGCAAAGATAAAATGAAAAGGTTAATTTTAATAATTAGTTTTTTATTTTTAATTACAGGCTGTAAAACTATGTCAAAAAAGGGTTATTATGTGACTTTTGATAATTCGGTTTCAAATGATAGTATAGAAAAAAAATCATTTGAAAAAAAAGAAGAATCTAAAAGAGTTGAACCACTAAATTTAAAGGATAGTTTAGTTGATGTTTCTGCAAGCGGAAAAAAAGAAGAACCTAAAAAAGAAAATCTACAAGTCAAAAAAGATATTGATAATATAGATAATCGTTGGTATGTGCAGAATTTTGATAATTTATATGAAGTTAAAAAAAATGACAGCCTTTGGAAAATAGCGGCAAGAAAAGATGTATATAATAATCCATTTATGTGGATAAAAATATTTACGGCAAATAAAGATGTTATTAAAAAACAAAATAGTATTTATCCAGGTCAGATTTTAATTGTTCCAGATAGAAAGGGGAGTTAGTTATGAAGTCAGGAATGCTTTTGCCGATACAGTCAACCGTTAATACTTTGGATTTGCAGAGTAAATTAGTTTCAACTTCTCAAACAGATGCTAAATTTAGTAAATATTTAACGCGTGAGTTAGAAGATGCTAGTTATAAAAATACAAAAGTAAAAAAATCTTTAGACAGCAAGGAATCAAACTTAATAAAAACAGGTACTCAAGATCAAAAAGCAAAGATTACAGAAGATACTCAAGTAAATGCAGATAATACTAAGATTGAAGATAAAGATCAGAAGATTATTATTAATAAACAAGATGATAATCAAGAGTCTCAAGATGATTCGAAAGAAGAATCTCTATCCAAAGAGGAACAACTTAATCAAGCGATAGTGTTATTACAAAGTGTTTTGAAAGAATTAGGTAATATTTCTCAAAAAGAAATCAATAGTTTGAACGAAACTTTGAATAAAACCGATAGTGAAAATAAAAACAGTACAGAATTAAAAGATAAATTAAATGAAATTTCATCGTTACTAAATAATTTGAAGATATCAAAAGATGAAAATAATAATGTTAAAGTAGAAGTCAATGATGGAATTAAGATAGATTCACAAGTACAACAAGAGTTAAAGGAAATTTTGGAGGAAGTTACAAAAGAAGGGTTGATTAAGGAAAATTTTGCCCGTATTTTGGAAAAAAAGGACTATTTGAATAAAGCTCAAGAAAAAATGTTGGAGTTTGTTAATAAAATATCAGAAGAACAAGTTTCTTTGCAAGATTTGAAACAGGCTGTAGCAAATGTTGTCAAAACTGAAGAAAATCCTAATAATCAAGTATTGGGAGCAATGACTAAAGAAGTAAAAGATATTATTAAAGATAATTTTCAGAATTTGACAAAAGATTTTTCTTCAGATAATGGCCAAGATGAAAATAAACAGTTAATAAATAAAGATAATTTAGATAATAAATTAAAAGAGAAGATAGATTTATCTGAATTGAAACAAAATCATAAATTTAATTCAGGGATAGAAGCGACGATAAAAGAAGCTATAAATTCTAATTTGACCAAACCTTCTGAAGGATTGGGAGAAGTAGTTTCATCCAATGTAAAAGCCAGTGTTGCAGTTGATCCAAAAATTTTTACTACTAGTTTAGATGTAAAACAGATAGCAAATGATATTAATATTAATTTTTTAAAAGGAAATTCTGAAGTTGCGATTAATATGAAGCCGGAATATTTAGGTGAATTGAATGTTAAAATGGTTATTAATGCTGATCAAGTTACTTTAACTATGAAAACAGATAATTCTGTAGCTAAGCAGGTATTAGAAGCAAGTATTAATCAATTAAAAGATGCTTTGAGTCAACACGGCATTAAAATTGCTAGTTATGAAATAAGCACTAGTAGTGATTTGAATTATAATAATCAGACTCTGAATTCAAAATTTGAAGATTCTAATAAAAATAATGCAAAACAAAATTCATTTTTTGATAACCAGGGCAAAGAATTTACAGAAAAAGAATCAAATCAAGAGAAACAGAATAATTTTACTTGGAAGAGACAAGGGAACTTAGGTGTTTTGGATTATTTCGCTTAAATTTTAAACGTTTTGAGAGGAGGTGAAATATGATTGATACGTCTTCATTACTTACAAATATAACAAGCCCTGCAAAATATACAGAAAAAACAGCAACAACTTATTCTTCTGTGGATGCTGCTCAAAAAGCAAGTAGTGCTATGGATATGAAGTCATTTTTAAAATTAATGGTCGCTCAGCTTTCTTCACAAGATCCAACTAATCCTGTTTCTGATACAGATTATAGTGCACAGTTGGCTCAGTACAGTTCCTTAGATGAAATGGAAAAGATGAATACTAATCTTGCAACTCAGAATCAGTTGCAGACAATGAGTTCTGGTGCAGCTTTGATTGGTAAAACAGTTTCAGGATATAGCAATACTAGTAAAGCACCTGTAACTGGAGTGGTTCAAGGGTTAGTAGTTGTGGATAGTATTCCATATTTGAAAGTCGGTAGTAATTATTTAGCGATGAGTGAGGTTGCAACTGTAGCAACAGCATAATAGAAATCTATGGTAAGTAAAATTGATAATTCAGTATTAAGACCTTTAATTTCAACAGAACAGATTAATTCTAGTTCTGTTAATTCTGTTAAAAAATCTACAGATTTTAAAGATCTGCTGCTTAATAAATTATCAAGTAATGATAAATCTGTTAAGTTTTCAAAACATGCTTTAGAAAGAATGCAAAGCCGGGATTTGAAATTATCAGATGAGCAGATTAAAAAAATCGAAGATTATGTTGATAAGGCTGCTCAAAAAGGTTCGAAAGAATCAGTCTTTGTTCTCGACGGGATGTCAATGGTTATGAGTATTGATAACCGTACAGTTATAACTTGCATGGATGCAAAAGATATGCAGGAAAATATTTTGACTAATGTAGATAGTGTAGCATTTCTTTATTAATAAGGCTCGGACCTCTATTGAGGAAAGCCTGTAAGCTGTCTGATTGATTGAGGATGGCTAAAAGGGGGTAAGTTCTATGATGCGTTCAATGTTTGCCGGTGTGTCTGGTTTAAAAAATCACCAGATTAAAATGGACGTACTAGGCAACAATATTGCTAACGTAAACACAACGGGTTTTAAGTCTAGCCGTGTTACTTTTCAGGATATGTTAAGCCAGACGCTGCGAGGCGGTACTGCTCCAACGACTGGAGGGTTAGGTGGTATTAACCCAGCGCAGGTTGGATTAGGTATGTTGGTTGGATCTATTGATACTTTGCATACACAAGGTAACTTAGGATCAACAGGGAAATCAACTGATATGGCTGTTCAGGGTAGTGGTTTTTTTGTTGTGGGGACTGATGAAATTGATCGTTATACTCGAGACGGTGGTTTTGATATAGGATCAGACGGATATTTGGTAAACCCATCAAACGGTTATCGTGTTAAAGGATGGATGCCAGATACTAATGGTGATATTACTGTTAGTCAAAACGTTGTTCCTTTGTATTTGCCTATCGGACAAACTGAAATTGCCCAGGCAACATCAGATGTAAATTTAGCAGGTAATTTGGATGCAACTGCAACAGTAGCAACAAGAGGTACGGTAGCGTTGAGTGATGTTATGTATTCAGATGTAGCGCATACTACAGCAGCACTTGCGACAACTGCAGCGACAAGTTTATATAACTCTGCTGGAAATAGAGTTTTGGCTGTTGGAGATACAATCACTTTAAGTGCAAAAAAAGGTGGAGAATCTGTAGGATCAGATACTTTAACTATAGCTGCAGGTACAACACTGGGAGACATCGCGACATTTATCAATAATCATGCAGGAATTGCTAGTGGTGAATCTTATGATTATAGCGGGGCTACAGTAACCTCCGGCGTAGATGTTTCTGGAGGAGCATTACGTATTAAAGGTAATTTAGGGGAAGGTAATGCGTTAACAACAATTACTATGACGCAGGATAATGCTTCTGCTGGCGGATATCAAACTAATTTTTTAGGTGTAATGGATAACTTATTAACAACTGCACAAGATGCAAATGGTACAAGTTGTACTTCGCAAATGAATGTTTATGATTCACAAGGTACGACGCATTCTATTAAAATGATTTATTCTCGAACTGGCACTAATGCTTGGTCTTGGACTGCAGATTGTGCGGATGATATTTCAGGTAGAAATGTTACAAATGATGGAGCAATTAAAAGTTTAACTTTTACTTCATCTGGTGCTTATAGTGCATCAACTGGAACAATCGCTATAGACTTGACTGGTCCTTCTGATTTAGCTATTGAGCCAAGCATGTCACGTTTAACTCAATTTGATGGAACATCGTCGGTTAACCTTACAGATCAAAATGGTTATCCAAAAGGTACGTTGGATAAATTTACTATTGGATCAGATGGTTTAATTACAGGTATTTATACGAACGGTTTAACTAAAACTTTAGCGCAGATAGCTATGGCTACTTTTAATAATTCATCAGGGTTATTAAAAGATGGTAATAACTTATTTTCTGAATCTACCAATTCTGGAACTGCACAAAAAGGTGCTGCAGGTACTGGTGGACGAGGTACTATTAATAACGGTGTTTTGGAAATGTCTAACGTTGATTTAGCTCAGACTTTTACAGATATGATTATTACTCAGCGAGGTTTCCAGGCTAATGCGAAAATTATTACGACATCAGATGATATGCTTTTAGAGTTGGTTAATCTAAAGAGATAATTTAAGTAATAGCAGAAGAGGGCTTCTGCTGGTGATGTAAATATAAGCCCATAATTTTGGGAATATTGGAGGAAATTAAGATGGCTGATCCCGAAGTTGTAGATGAATCAAAAGGGAAAAAGGGTCAGGAAGCAGCGCCTGCAGCAGCAGAAGGTGATAAAAAAGATGCACCTAAAAAAGCAGCAGCACCTGCTATTCAAATTAATCCTATGTTAATTGTAGGAGTTGTTGCTATCGTTGTTGCTATTTTAGCTGCTTTTTTCTTAGTGCAAACTCTAACTCCTAAGAAACCACCGGAAGAAAAGCCTGCACATGGGGAAGAAAAAAAAGAGGGTGATAAAAAAGAAGGTGAGCAAGTAAAAGGAACGAAAGAAGCAGGAGAAAAAAAAGAAGCTAAAGCTGGGGAGCACAAAACTGAAAAAAAAGCTGCTAAAAAAGCTGGTGGGCATGGCGGTGGACATGGGGAAGGTGGAGCAGCTCCTAGTCCTTTCTATAATTTTGGTAAATCGCTTGTTGTAAATCTTGCAGAAACAGGTGGTGAAAAGTATTTAAAAGTTGATTTGGTTTTTAATATGGATTCACCGGAACTATCTGCAGAGATGGAAGAAAAAAAGCCGATATTAATGGATACGGTTCTTACTATTCTTTCCAATAAAACATTTTCTGATATTAATTCTAATGTAGGGAAGAATATGTTACGGCAGGAAATTATTGATAAAGTAAATGCTCAGTTGGAAACTGGTAGAATAATAAATATTTATTTTAACGATTTTGTAGTGCAATAGTTATTTAATAGGATGCAGTTAATTGAAAATTTCCGATTAACTGCTATCCTGTTATTTACATTTAGCCAATTTTAAAAAATGGATTATAAGACATTCGATTTTGCACAGTCAGAATTGCTCTCCAAGGATGAATTAAAATCGATTAATTTATTGCAGGAAGGTTTTTGCCGGTCGTTGGAGACAGGATTATATAGTTTTGTACGTACAGTTTTACAAGTTTCTATTGACACAGTTGAACAATTGCCTTATTCTCATTATATCGCTTCTACTTCACAACCTACATTGTTAGTTGTTTTCAGTGTTAAGCCACTCGAGGGAAGGTCTGTTTTAGAGTTAAGTCTTAATTTAGTATTTACTATTGTAGATAGACTTTTAGGTGGTAAAGGCTCTAGCAAGATAGCAGATCGAGAGCCTACAGATATTGAAAAAAAGATTATTGAAAGAGTAGCAATAAGAATTCTTGAAGCTTTAAAAGAATCTTGGGCGCAGGCGGCAAATATGCAACCTAAGATTGAAGCTAAAGAAACCAATCCAAATTTTGTACAAATTGCTTCTCCTGGAGAAAATGTTGTTCTCATTAGATTGAAAGTTGTTATTGGAGAAATTACAGGATATATTACCGTTGTTTTTCCGGCAGTATCTTTGGAACCTGTTTTGCCTCACATCGGAAGTCAACAATGGCTTAGAGATTTAGAAAAAAGTAAAGATCCGTCAGATGTTAGCGCAGTATTGCTCAGAAAAAATGTAGATGAGGTTAAAACATATATTAAAGCCAATGTTTTAGATACCAAACTTACTTTAAAAGAATTTTTAAAATTAAAAGAAGGCGATATAATAAAATTAAATCCGGAATCTTTACAACACATTCAACTTAAAGTTAATAATAAAGCAAAGTATTTAGGATATTTAGGAGTTATCGGTAACAAAAAAGCAATTAAGATTACTCAAATGAAAGCGGGGTGAAGTAAAAATGGCAGAAGCTGATCAAGTAACTAAAGATGCTGCACCAGCTCAAGCTAGTACAAGTGCTTCAGCGGCAGTAAGTAAACCTGCGTTTGAAAATTTGACTGCAGATAATAATTCTAAGAAAGAAAATAGTATTGATTTGATTATGGATGTTCCTTTAGATGTTACTATAGAATTAGGTAGAACATTGATGAGTGTAAAAGATATTTTAGCGTTGGGCGTAGGTTCTGTTATTGAGTTAGATAGGATGGCAGGGGAACCTGTAGATATTTTAGTGAATGATAAACTTATTGCTAAGGGAGAAGTTATTGTTGTGGATGAGAGTTTTGGTGTTAGAATAACAAGTATAGTGAGTAATTCGGAAAGAGCAAATAAACTTTTATGAAAAAAATAATGAAAATGAAAAAAATATTTTTATCAGTTTTATTATTAACTTTTTGTTTTTGTAACTCAATATTGTTGGCAGCTGAAAATAGTTATTTAGACGAAGCTTTAAAGAGTGAAACGCAATTTAATTCTACAAGTTATTCAAAACCGATAAATGTTTTGCCTATTATCGCAAGAGTGGTTTTTTCTTTAATTCTCGTTATAATTTTAATGATAGTTTTAGCTTATTTGGTGAAAAAATTTGTTCCTTATTCAAATATAAAAAGAAAAGATACTTTTATTCGGGTAGTAGATATGACTTATTTATCTCCCAAAAAAATAATTTATATTATAGAAGTTGCAGGAGAAATTTTAGTTGTGGGGTCAGACGCAAATAGTCTGAATCTTTTGACTAAAATAGAAGATGCTGAAATTAAAAAAAATATTTTAGCTAATCTTAAGCCAGCAGCTAAGGGCAACTATTTTTCTGGGATATTGGGAAAAATAATGAAAGAAGAAAATTCTAAAGAAATGCCTGCTAATAAAAATATAGCGCGTATAAATGAACAAATACAAAAGCTCAAGGGGTTAAAAAGTGATTCGTAATAAAAAATTTTTAGTCAAACTGGTTTTAGCCTTTTTGTTTTTGATGTTTAGTATTAATGTGTATGCTTATACAATTCCTACTTTTGATTTTGTAAAAGAAGCAGCTAACCCTAAAGAAGTTTCTTTAAGTTTGCAGATAGTTTTTTTGTTGACCATTATTACTTTAGCTCCATCTATATTGATAATGACAACCTGTTTTACCAGAATTGCAATAGTGTTGGGATTTTTGAAGCAAGCTGTTGGAGCGAGAGATTTACCTCCTAATCAGATTGTGATCGGTTTGTCATTATTTTTAACTGTGTTTATCATGATGCCTGTTTGGAATGAAATCAATCAAAATGCATTAGTTCCTTTTAATGCAGGCCAAATTTCTCAAGAAGAGGCTTTTAACCGAGGCGTTGAACCTCTGCGTAAATTTATGTTGAAACAAACTAGAGAAAAAGATATTGCTTTATTTGTTAGTATAGCTAAAATGCCTCGCCCTAAAACTCAAAAAGATGTGAATATGACGGTTTTAATTCCGGCTTTTATAATTAGCGAGTTAAGAACTGCTTTCATTATCGGTTTTATTATTTATATGCCATTTTTAATTATTGATATGGTTATTTCATGTATTTTAATGGCAATGGGGATGATGATGTTGCCTCCGGCTATGGTTTCTTTACCATTTAAAATTATAATTTTTATTTTGATTGATGGATGGTATTTGATTATAAAATCTCTAGTAGGGAGTTTTAATCTATGAACGAGCAAATGGCAGTAGATATTATCAAAGAAGGTTTGACTGTAGCTTTGATTATGGCGGCGCCAGTTTTGTTAATTACTATGATTG
>CAYQXW010000003.1:0-22196 GCA_964421615.1 uncultured Planctomycetales bacterium | reverse complement strand
GTGTGCGATGAAAACATGGAATGAATCTAATACTACTTTTGAGTCGAATTTATTACATGATAAAGAAGTGGCCAAATATTTAAAAAAAGAGGATATGCCGAAGATTTTTAATTTAGCGTATTATTTAAGGAATGTGGATTTTATTTTTAAACGGTTGAAGCTTTCATAATGAAGTGTTAGTAAAGATTAAACTTATTATAAACAAGAGTTAGAAAGCTAGGAGTTTTATTTTATGTCTTGGAAAATTGAAATAAAAGAAAAATTTAATCATTATGATGCTGTTGGCGAGGGTATTAAAAAAGATATTTTTGATTTAGGTATTAAATCTATTCAGCAAGTAAGTTTTTTGCAAGTTTATAATATCGAAGGAAGTGTTAGTGAGCCGGAAGTGAAGAAAATTTGTGATGAACTCCTTGTGGATAGAGTGTATCAAGAATATGTTGTTAATCCTGTTGTTCAGAAAAGCAGTGTATCTTTGGGAGAGTTTATTGTTGAAGTTGCTTATAATCCTGGAGTGATGGATCCTGTTGAAGAATCGACTTTAAAAGGGATTAAAGATCTTGGTATTAATACGGTTACGAGTATTAAAACTGCAAAGAAATATGTTATAAGAGGCAGGATTAATGATTTACAGCTACGTACTATTTGCGATAAATTGCTCTATAATAAATTAATTCAGCATGTTGTAAAACCGCAAACTGTTCAGGCTTCTAAAACTGTAAGTATAAAAGAAGTTGATTATAAATTTAATTTATCTTTAGTTGAATTACTTAATGCTAATGATAAAAAACTTTTAGAAATTAGTTCTAAACGCCAGTTATTTTTAAATGTTGAAGAGATGCGTATTATTAAAGATTATTTTGCGAAATTAGGTCGTAATCCTACAGATTGTGAGTTGGAAACTATTGCGCAAACTTGGTCTGAACATTGTGTGCATAAGACATTTCGAGGCAAGATTGATTATAAAGAAAAAATTCAGGAATCAAAATCCAAAATTAAAACTCCTAAGATAGGAAATATTAAAATTGATAACCTTTTAAAATCTACAATTATGAAGGTTACTCAAGAGTTAAATAAATCTTGGTGTGTTTCTGTTTTTCATGATAATTCTGGAGTTATTAAGTTTGATGAAAAAAACAATGTGTGTTTTAAAGTCGAAACCCATAACCATCCTTCTGCGCTTGAGCCTTTTGGTGGTGCAAATACTGGTGTGGGTGGAGTAATTCGTGATCCTATGGGAACTGGGTTGGGAGCAAAGCCGATTTTAAATACTGATGTATTTTGTTTTGCTAATCCAGATTATCCTTTTGAAGATTTGCCGAAAGGAACATTGCATCCAAAAAGAGTTATGAAAGGTGTTGTTTCTGGTGTGAGGGATTATGGTAATAAAATGGGAATTCCTACGGTAAATGGTGCTGTTTTGTTCCATAGGCATTTTGTAGGAAATCCGTTAGTTTATTGTGGAACAGTTGGAGTTTTGCCTGCAGATAAATCTTTTAAAAAAACATCTACTGGTGAGTTAGTAGTTGTTGTTGGAGGAAGAACTGGTCGAGATGGTATTCATGGTGCTACTTTTTCTTCAGGAGAATTAACCCATGAGTCAGAGGTAGTTTCTAGTGGTGCAGTTCAAATTGGTAATCCTATTCAAGAAAAAAAGATGTTAGATGCTATTTTGATTGCGCGAGATTTAGGATTATATAATTCGATTACTGATTGTGGTGCGGGTGGATTATCTAGTGCGGTTGGAGAGATGGGCAGTCTTATTGGCGCGAGAGTAGATTTGGATAAAGTCCCGTTAAAATATCACGGACTTTCATATACAGAAACTTGGATTTCAGAATCTCAAGAGAGAATGGTTTTGTCAGTTGCAAAAAATAAAATTGATAAGTTGTTGGAAGTTTTTGCAGCGGAAAATGTAGAAGCAACTGTTATTGGGGAATTTACTGATACAAAAAAGCTAGAGCTATTTTACAATAATAACAAAGTTTGTGAATTAGATATGAATTTTTTACATGACGGGGTTCCTAAGACGGAGAAAAAAGCTGTTTTTGTTTCTCCTAAACATAAAGATCCTAAAATTAAGCCGAATATCGATCTGAAAAAATCTATGTTGGGGTTATTATCTCATTACGATATCTGTTCGAAAGAATGGATTGTTCGGCAGTATGATCATGAAGTTCAAGGCGGGTCAGTTGTGAAACCTTTAGTGGGTATTGTTAATGATGGCCCTTCTGATGCTGCTGTTGTAAAACCATTTTTAGGTTCTAATAAGGCAGTTATAGTTTCTAATGGAATAAATTTCAGATATGGATTTATTGATCCGTATTGGATGGCAGCTTCGTGTATTGATGAAGCGTTAAGACAAATTGTTTCTGTCGGCGGATCATTAAATCAAGTTGCAATTCTTGATAATTTTTGCTGGGGCAATCCTGATAAGCCAGATCGCTTAGGCGGGTTAGTAAGAACTTCTTATGGTTGTTATGATATTGCAAAAGCGTATGGAGTTCCTTTTATATCAGGAAAAGATAGTTTGTATAATGAGTTTACCGTTAAGAATAAATCTATCTCTATCCCAGGGACAATTTTGATCTCTGCAATTTCTATAATGGAAGATGCGCGTAAAGCAATCACTATGTATGCTAAAAATCCAGAAGATTTAGTTTATATTGTCGGTATGACTTATGATGAATTAGGCGGATCGCATTATTATGATTTGCATAATGCGATAGGAAATAATGTGCCTAAAGTCCAGCCGGTCAAAGCAAAAAAGATTTTTGAAACATTAAATAAAATTTCTGAAATGGGAATTATTCAGGCGATGCATGATTGTTCTGATGGAGGGTTAGCTGTAGCTTGTGCAGAAATGGCATTTGCTGGAGGGTTGGGGATGGATTTATTTTTAAATGAAGTTCCATTTACTAATTCTGGTTCAGCGACTCCTAAAAAAGTAAGAAATGATTTTGTTTTATTTTCAGAATCAAATTCTAGAATTATAGTTTCGATTAGTAAAAATCATCAAAAAGAATTCGAGAGTTTATTAAAAGGTATTCCTTATGGATTAATTGGTTGTTTTTCTGCTAATAAAGAGTTTAAAATTTTTGGTACAGATAAAAAACTTTGTATGAAAGCTACATTGCATGAACTTAAAGATGCATGGAAAAAACCTTTAGAGTGGTAAGAAGGGATAAAAAATGACAAGTAAATTTTTAAAGCATGATTTTACTAGTGAAGATCCTTGGAGAATGTTTCGTATCATTTCTGAATTTGTCGATGGATTTGAAGTGCTTTCAAATGTTGGGATGGCTGTTTCTATTTTTGGATCAGCTAGGCTTCCAAGCACAGATAAATATTATAAAGAAGCAGAAGAAGTTGCATATCTTTTAGCAAAACAGAAATATGCCATTATTACCGGCAGCGGTGGTGGTATCATGGAAGCTGCGAATAAAGGTGCCAAAAGAGCTAAAGGACATTCTGTTGGATTAAATATTGAGTTGCCTTTTGAGCAAAAACCAAATGAATATGTTGATACTTTGCTTAGTTTTCATTATTTTTTTGTAAGAAAAGTAATGTTTGTCAAATATGCAAAAGCTTTTGTAATTATGCCTGGAGGATATGGGACTTTAGATGAATTTACAGAGGCGTTAAATCTTATTCAAACTTTGCGTATTCCCAAATTTCCTGTAGTTGTATTCGGAAGTAAATATTGGAAAGGGATTTTAGATTGGTTGAAAGATGTTGCTGTTCCGGCCGGGTGCTTAAGTAAGGAAGATTTGGCGATTTTTAAAGTTACAGATGAACCGAAAGAAGTTGTGAGTATAATAAAAAATTTTTATAGTAAAAAATCTAATCAGAAATTGTAAGGATAACACTTATGAATAATCCCAATGTGTGTGTGTTAAGAACAGCAGGAACTAATTGTGACAGAGAAACAGCATTTGCTTTTTCTAAGTTAGGAGCTAATGTTGATTTGATTCATATTAATAAATTAGTTTCTGATAAAAAAATTCTAGATAGTTATCATATTTTAGCAATTCCTGGAGGATTTACTTATGGAGATGATATTGCTGCTGGCAAAGTTTTAGCAAATGAGCTGAAGGTAAAACTTGCAACTAATATTAAAAAGTTTATTGCTCAGGGTAAGTTAATTATTGGTATATGTAATGGTTTTCAGGTTTTGGTAAAAAGTGGTTTTTTGCCTGGGAATGAACAGCTGCAGCAGGATGCTAGCTTGATTATTAATGATTCCGGTTCTTTTCAAGATAAATGGATTTATTTAAGAAAAGTTACGAAAACTCCAAGCTTTCAGGTGGAAGGTAAATGTGTTTGGGTGAAAGAGTTACCGAGTGTTATTTATTTACCGATAGCGCATGGTGAAGGTAAATTTGTTACTCTTGATGATATGGTTTTAAAAAAATTAAGAAATAATGGCCAAATAGTTTTTCAGTATTGCAATGAGAGAGGAGAATTAGCAGGATTCCCTTCTAATCCAAACGGTTCTACAGAAAATATTGCTGGAATTTGTGATGATACCGGAAGAATTTTAGGACTTATGCCTCATCCAGAAAGACATTTTGAAGCAACTCACCACCCTCGATGGCAGCAGAAGAAAAATTCTCGAGTAGGAGATGGTTTTTTTATTTTTAATAATGGCGTTGAATTTGCCCGCAAGAATTTATAAGGATAACGATGAGCGGAATTTTTGGTGTTGTTGGAAAAGAAGATTGCCGTAAAGAATTGTTTTATGGGACAGATTACCATTCTCATTTAGGTACCCAGTTTTCAGGTATAGCAGTATATGATAAAGAAATTTTCCGTAAAATTCACGATATAAGTTCAAGCCAGTTTAAGTCTAAATTCCTAGACGATTATAAGCATATTAAAGGGAATAAGGGGATTGGTGTTATAAGTGCGCATGATGAGCAGCCTGTTTATATTAATTCTAAATTTGGACCTTTTGCGATTATTACTAATGGGTTTATAGAGAATGCTTTAGATTTGATAAAACAGTTATTTAAAGAAGGGGTTTCTTTTAGTGAAATAACCGATGGTAAGATAAATCAAACAGAGTTAGTTGCAAAATTAATTATCAAAGGAAATGATATTGTTGATGGTATCGAAAAGATGTTTTCTGTAATCACTGGTTCTTGTTCCGTATTAATCTTAAATAAAGATGGGATATATGCTGCAAGGGATCGATATGGATATTCTCCTCTAGTAATTGGCCAAAAAGAAAATTTTTTAGCAGTTACTACAGAAACTAGTGCATTTGCTAATTTAAATTTTAAAATTAAAAAATTTCTGGAACCTGGTGAAATTGTTTTTTTAGATGAAACACAATGTCATGCTAAGAAAAAAGGTAAAAGTAAAAATAAAATATGTTCTTTTTTATGGATATATACAGGTTTTCCTGCAGCTTCTTATGAAAATATTAATGCTGAGATTGTAAGGGAACGTTGTGGGATGATGTTAGCGAAGAATGATAAAGTTAAAGCTGACTGTGTTTGTGGTATTCCTGATTCTGGGGTAGCGCATGCGATTGGTTATTCTATAGGATCAAAGATACCTTACCGTAGGGCTTTAGTAAAATATACGCCTGGATATGGGCGAAGTTATACTCCGCCTTCACAGGAGACTAGAGATTTAGTTGCAAAGATGAAGCTGATTCCTGTTTCTGAAATAATAAAAGGTCAACGTATTGTTTTTTGTGATGATTCTATTGTTCGAGGGACTCAGTTGAAAAATTATACTGTAAATAAATTATGGGAGAACGGGGCAAAAGAAATCCATTTTAGGATTGCTTGTCCTCCTTTAATGTTTCCTTGTAAATTTAATTATTCGACGAGAACTATTGGTGAATTAGCGGCAAGGAAAGCAATTAAAGAGATAGAAGGGCATGATATTGATGATGTTAGCCAGTATTTAGACGAGAATTCTTCTAAATATAAAAAAATGGTGGAATTGATCAAGAAAGATTTAGATGTGACGTCTTTAGTTTATCAGAAATTAGATGATATGGTGAATGCGATAGGATTAGATAAAAATAATTTGTGTACTTATTGTTGGACAGGTAAATAATTTTAGAAGAGGAAAAAATGGAATATATTACGAGTAGTTTCAATGATCCTAAAGAATATTGTGGTTTGTTTGGTGTTTGCAATAATAAGCAGGCTAGTTGGTTGACTTATTTAGGATTGTATTCTCAGCAGCATCGAGGGCAGGAAGCTTGTGGGATGGTTTTAAATAATAAAGGAACGTTGACTGTTCATAAAGGGATGGGGTTAGTAAGCGATGTTTTTGCTGAATCAGTAATAAATTCTTTAAAAGGAAATATGGCAGTGGGGCATGTGCGTTATTCGACGACAGGGTCAAGTGTTTTAAAAAATGCGCAACCTCTTCTGATAGATTATGCTAAAGGCACAATTTGTATTGCGCATAATGGGAATCTTGTAAATTCATTTGCTTTACGTGCAGAGTTGGAAGATAAGGGATCGATTTTTCAGACGTCTACTGATTCTGAATTAGTGGTGCATCTTATGGCACATGCAAAATCTCGAAATATTATTGAAAGCCTTATTTATGCTCTGAGAAAAATTCAGGGAGCGTATTCTTTTTTATTTATGGATGAAACTCAATTGATTGGAGTTCGCGATCCATTAGGGTTTCGCCCGTT
Organism: uncultured Planctomycetales bacterium; assembly: GCA_964421615.1. Taxonomy (GTDB): domain Bacteria; phylum Omnitrophota; class Gorgyraeia; order Gygaellales; family Profunditerraquicolaceae; genus CAYQXW01. Next base: position 15,526 of record CAYQXW010000003.1, on the reverse strand, counting down.
GGCATTAGGAAAATTGGGCAAGAGTTGGTGCTTGGCTTCTGAAACTTGTGCATTTGATTTGATCGGTGCAAAGTATATTCGAGATGTAGAACCTGGAGAGATTGTTTCTATAACTCCGGATGGACAGATAAAATCTGCATGGATATATTCTAAAGGGTCTCAAAAGAATTTTGCACATTGTATTTTTGAACATATATATTTTGCTCGACCGGATTCTATGGTATTTGGTGAAACAGTCCATACTGTAAGAACTAAGTTAGGGCGAGAATTAGCTAAAGAAACACCTGTTCAGGCTGATTATGTTATTCCTGTTCCTGATTCTGGTTTTTCTGCAGCGTTAGGGTATTCCAAAGAGTCAGGTATTCCTTTGGAATTTGGAATTATCCGAAATCATTATGTTGGTAGGACATTCATTCAGCCAGCACAAGATATTCGAGATCTAGGTGTAAAAGTAAAATTTAATATTCTTAGAGAGGTGTTGAAAGGTAAAAAAATTATTATTGTTGATGATTCTATTGTCCGTGGGACTACTTCTAAGATTCGTGTAAGAAATTTGAGAAAAGCTGGAGTAAAAGAAGTGCATTTGAGAATTTCTTGTCCACCACATAGATTTCCTTGTTATTACGGTATAGATTTTCATAAGTCTACTGAATTAATTGCGAATAAATTTGAGTCTATAGAAAAAATTAAACAATATTTGGAAGTTGATAGTTTGGGGTATTTAAGTTTGGAAGGTACATTGAAATGTTTTAAGCATCCAAAAAATCATTATTGTACAGCATGCTGGTCGGGTGAATATCCAATTAAAGCAGATAAAAAATACAGTAAATTTGCGCTTGAACGCAGATGCTGTGGACAGGGAGATATTGAAGGATGAAGAAGGTTACTTATAAAACTGCAGGTGTTGATATTAATGCAGCAGGTGTTTTTAAATCTAAAATTAAAAATTTAGTCAAAGGTTCTTTCGATGAGAATGTTTTAAAAGATATTGGCGGATTTGGCGGGTTTTATAATTTTACTCAAGGTAAATTTAAAGAACCAGTTTTAGTTTCTTCAGCTGATGGAGTTGGAACAAAACTAAAAATTGCGACGTTAGTGAATAAACATGATACTATTGGTATTGATGCTGTGGCAATGAATGTTAATGATATTTTGTGTACTGGTGCACGGCCTTTGTTTTTTTAGATTATATTGCTTACAGTAAATTAGAAGAAGATGTACTCCAAGATGTAATTAAAGGATTGAATCAGGGATGTATCCAATCAGGGTGTGCTTTGATTGGCGGAGAAACTGCTCAGATGCCAGATATTTATAAACCTGGTGAGTATGATTTAGCAGGCTTTTGCGTGGGCGTTGTAGAAAAAAGTAAAATTATAGATGGTTCTAAAATTACTGCAGGAGATGTAATTATAGGTTTGGAATCAAATGGAATTCATTCTAATGGCTATTCTTTAGTGCGTAAAGTTTTTTCTAAACAAGAAGTTTCTCGTATGGCGGATGAATTATTAAAGCCGACTAGAATTTATGTAAAACAAGTTTTAACAATATTAGATGAGTTTAATAAAGGGAGAAATTTATCAGTTCATGGGGTTTCCCATATTACTGGGGGATCTTTTTATGATAAAGTCGCAAGGATTCTTCCTGCAAATTTAGATGCTAAAATTTATAAAAGTAGCTGGAAAATTCCTCAAATTTTTCAGTTAGTGCAGTTAAAAGGCAATGTTCCAGAAAAAGATATGTTTCATACTTTGAATATGGGTATTGGAATGGTTTTAGTTGTAAGCAAAGATAGCGTTAAGGCAATTCAAACAAAGTTAAATGAGTTGAAATTGAAAAACTGGGTTGTGGGAGAAGTTGTTCAAGGAAAAAAAGAAGTCGAAATACTTTAAAATTAATGAAAATAAGTAAGTGTCTTATTGTTTTTATTTTATTTAGTTTAACTTTTTTAGGGTATAATAAAAACATTTATTCTCAAATTCTTGAAAAGAATAAATTTGCCATAACTGGAGTGTTGACTGAAGAAAAAGTTGATGAGGAGTGGTTTTATTATTCAGTTGGTGGTTTTGTTTTGGATGATTTCGGTAAGGTTGATCGGAATTTATTAGGATCTTTGGTTGAAGTTAGTGGCTATATTTCTGAACCAGAATATTTTCATAGAGTAGAAGAAATAAAATTGTTGGAAGGTTATGCGGGAAGTTCTGTAAAGCCAAAATTAACTATGAGCGGAATTTATTTTTCAAATTCCGGGGATACTATTAATGGAATTCTTATTGAATGTTTTGATGATGAAAAAAGGATTAGGTTTAATAATCAGCGGGTAACTATTACTGGTGATTATAGTATTGTGTTAGGTGAAGATGAAGATAAGCAGTCTTTAAGTAATTGTGAGTCTATGAAAATAGTAGAGGAAGAATAATGAAGATTTTAGTTGTGGGATCTGGTGGCCGTGAGCATGCTTTAATTTGGAAGATAGCACAATCTAAATTGGTGAAAAAGATTTTTTGTGCACCAGGCAATGGCGGAATTTCCCAACTTGCGGAGTGTGTTAATATAAAAGTTGAGGATGTTGCTGGTTTATTAGAATTTGCTCGAAAAGAAAAAATTGATTTAACTGTTGTTGGGCCAGAAGTTCCTTTGACTTTAGGTGTTGCAGATGAATTCTGCAAGGCGGATTTAAAAGTTTTTGGGCCAATGAAAAAGGGAGCACAGTTAGAAGCAAGTAAAGTTTTTTCCAAAGAGTTGATGAAGAAATATAATATTCCTACTGCGGATTTTAAAGTTTTTGATAATTATAATGAAGCAAATAAATATATTGAGAAAATTGGTGCTCCTTGTGTAGTAAAAGCTGATGGGTTAGCGGCAGGAAAAGGAGTTGTTGTTGCTAAAACTGTAGAAGAAGCGAAAAATGCAGTGAATGCGATGATGAAAGAAAGAATTTTCGGTGATGCTGCTAATAAAATAATTATTGAAGAATGTTTGGAAGGTCAGGAAGCATCAATTTTAGTTTTAACAGATTCTAAAGAAGTTATTGCGTTAGCATCGAGCCAGGACCATAAAAGAATTTTTGATTATGATAAAGGTCCAAATACAGGTGGTATGGGTGCTTATTCTCCAGCACCGATTGTAACTGAAAAAGTAATGCAGGAAATTATGGAAAAAGTTATTTTTCCGACTATAGATGGTTTAGTAAAAGAAGGTATTGATTATCGCGGAATTTTGTATGCAGGTATTATGTTGACCAAAAAAGGTCCGATGACTTTAGAGTATAATTGTCGGTTTGGTGATCCTGAAACAGAAAGTATTTTACCTCGGTTACAATCGGATTTAGTGGAAGCGATGTTAGCTGTGGCTAGCCAGAATTTAACTAAATTTAAAAAATCTGGTGGGGTGAAATGGGATAATCGTGCTTGTGTTTGTATTGTTTGTAGTTCTAAAGGGTATCCGGGCGATTATGAAAAAGGAAAAGAAATTTTTGGTTTAGAAGAAGTAGCAAAATTTTCGGATGTAGTAGTGTTTCATGCTGGAACAAAAAAAGATGGGCAGAAAATACTTACTAATGGTGGCAGGGTTTTAGCTGTTACTGGATTGGGTAATTCAATTAAAGAAGCAATTAATACTGCTTATAAAGCTGTTGAAAAAATTAAATTTGATGGAATGCATTATAGAAGAGATATTGGGGCAAAGGCCGTTTAATCGAGGAGAAAATATGAAATCTAAAGTTAGTATAATTATGGGAAGTCAGTCAGATTTAGAAACTGTTCAAGCTGGAATAGATGTTTTAAAAGAATTTAAAGTTGATTTTGAAGTGAAAGTTTTATCTGCACATAGAACTCCAAAAGAATTAGAAAAATATGTACAAGATGCTGCGAATAATGGCACAAAAGTTTTTATTGGTGCGGCAGGTGGAGCAGCAGCGTTACCGGGCGTAATTGCTAGTTTTACTAATTTACCAGTTATTGGTGTTCCGATTGAGACGAAAAATTTAAAAGGAATGGATTCTTTGTTGTCGATTGTTCAGATGCCAGGTGGAGTACCGGTTGCTTGTATGGCGATTGGATCGGCTGGTGCGAAAAATGCAGCACTTTTTGCTTTACAGATTTTAGCTTTAAACGATAAAGAAATTTCTGATAAATATGTAGATTATAAAAATCAGATGCGGGATAAAGTTTTAAATACACAGATTAAAATATAAATTTTAACATATTTTATGCCAGCTAAGATAATAAAAATAGATCCGAAGAATCCAAATGAAACATTACTTATTGAAGCAGCGGATTGTTTACGTGACGGAGGTTTGGTAATTATTCCTACGGAAACTGTTTACGGAATTGCTGTTAATGCGATTAATAAATCTGCGCTTAAAAGATTGGGAGAGGTAAAAGAAAGACCAAATGGTAAAAAATTTTCTTTGCATATTGATTGTAAAGAAAGATTGGAAGAGTTTGTAAGAGATATTCCGGTTGCTGCGTATAAATTGATTGACAAATTTTGGCCAGGTCCCTTGACTTTAGTTTTTAATGCTGTTGATGGTGATACTATTGGTGTAAGATTACCGGATAATTTAGTTTGCCGCAAAATTATTGAGTTTTCAGATGTTCCGGTAGTATGTCCTTCAGCAAATATTTCTGGTAAACCTGCGCCTACACATTTTGATGATGCTCTTGTAGATTTGAAAGATAAAGTTGATATAGCAGTTGATATTGGGGTTACAAGTGTGGGGATTGAATCTAGTGTTGTTGATGTTACAGTTAATCCAGTTAAAGTTTTGAGAGAAGGCGCTATCAAAGAAAAAGATATTCTTCAGACAGTAAATACCAAAAATATATTATTTGTTTGTACTGGTAATTCTTGTCGTTCTGTTATGGCAGAATATTTGATGCGGAAAAAACTTAAAGAGTTAAAAAGAAACGATATTGTTGTTTCTTCTGCCGGAATGATGATGGACGGAGCTTTAGCTACTCAGGATACATTAGATGCGTTGAGTAAAGAAGGTATTGATGCAAGAGCGCATAGATCGAGAAGAGTTACTGATGAAATTTTAAATAAATCTGATTTAATTTTAGCAATGGAATCCATGCATGAAGAAAGAATTTTGCAGTTAGATTATAAAGTACGCAATAGATTATTTTTATTGAAAGAATTTGCTAAAGTTACTGAAGGTGGTTTAGATATTCAAGATCCAATTGGTCGAGGCGCTGTTGTTTATAATAAAACTTTGGAATTAATTAAAGAAGCAGTAAATAGAGTAGCGCAAGTTATCTGAAGTAAGGAGAAATATGGAAAAAATTGTTTTTGCGGCGGATCATGGCGGATTTTCACTTAAAGAAAAATTAAAAAAATATTTACAGGATAAAGGGTATGTAATCAATGACGTGGGAACCTATTCTGAAGAAAGTTGTGATTATCCTATTTTTGCTTTTCGGGCGGCAGTTGAAGTTGCTCAAAAAAAAAGCGATAAAGGAATAATTATTTGTAAATCTGGAATAGGAAATTCTATTGTAGCGAATAAAGTTCCAGGGATTCGTGCTTCTTTGTGTTGTAATTTAGATGCTGCTAAGGCGACGAGAATGCATAATGATAGTAATGTTTTAGTGTTAGGTTCGAGTTTTGTAGACGAAGAACAGGCCAAAAAGATTGCAGATGTTTGGTTGAATACTGAATTTGAAGGCGGGCGCCATATTAAACGCATAGAATTAATTAACAAGATAGAAGATAACATAAGAAAGGGAATATGGACAATTTAAAAAGAGTTGATGCGGATATATATTCCGCTATAAATGAAGAATTAAAAAGACAGCAGGACCATTTGGAATTAATTGCTTCTGAAAATTTTACTTCAGTTTCAGTATTGGAGGCCCAAGGATCTGTTTTAACAAATAAATATGCTGAAGGTTATCCAAATCGTCGTTGGTATGGTGGTTGTGAATATGTGGATAAAGTTGAACAGTTAGCGATTGACCGTGTAAAAGAATTATTCGGTGCAGAGTATGCGAATGTACAGCCGCATTCAGGATCTGCGGCTAATATGGCGGTGTTTTTTGCAGTGATGCAGCCTGGTGATAAATATATGGCGATGGATTTAGCTTGCGGTGGACATTTATCGCATGGTCATCCGATGAATTTTTCCGGAATGTTTTATAAGCCAGTTCCTTATGGAGTAGATAAAAATACTGAATGTATTGATTATGATTTTTTAGAAAAAATGGCTTTAGAGAATAAACCAAAAATGATTTTAGCTGGTGCTTCTGCTTATGCTCGAGAGATAAATTTTAAAAGACTTCGTGAAATCTGCGATAAAGTTGGAGCAATTATGTTTGTTGATATGGCGCATATTGCAGGTTTAGTTGCTGCTGGTGTACATCCATCTCCAGTGCCTTATGCTGATATAGTAACTTCGACAACGCATAAAACTTTACGTGGCCCAAGAGGGGGATTTATTTTAGCCAAGAAAGATTTTGGTAAAAAAATTGATTCGAATGTTTTTCCTGGGATGCAAGGTGGACCATTAATGCATGTTATTGCTGGGAAAGCTGTCGCGTTTAAAGAAGCAATGTCTGAAGAATTTAAAAATTATCAGAAACAAATTGTTAAAAACAGTAAGCTTATGGCAGATAAGTTAAAAGAAAAATCTTTTAGAATTGTTAGCGGAACTACCGATAATCATATGGTATTAGTGGATTTGACTGGAAAAAAAATTACTGGTAAAGATGCCCAGGTTTTGTTGGATAAAGTTAATATTACCTGTAATAAAAATCTTATTCCATATGATACTTTATCTCCAGCGCAGGCAAGCGGTATTCGTTTAGGAACTCCAGCTGTAACAACTAGAGGTATTAAAGAGGCGCAGATTATTGAAATCGTGGATTTGATAGATAAAGCGATTGAAAATCGTAATGATGAGGTTAAATTAGCAGAAGTAAAAAGTAAAGTTATTGAGATGACTAAAAAATTCCCACTTTATCCAGAATTAAAATATTGATTATGAAAAATAAAAAAACAAAACATGATCCAAGAATTAGCTGGGATGAATATTTTATGCAGATTGCACATTTAGTTGCCCAACGAAGTACTTGTTTACGCCGCCATGTAGGTGCGGTGATTGTTAAAGATAAACGTATGTTGGCGACTGGATATAATGGGGCTCCTAGTGGGTTAGAGCATTGTTTGGAAATAGGGTGCATGCGTGAAAAATTAGGAATTCCTTCAGGGCAGCGTCATGAATTATGTCGTGGGCTGCATGCAGAGCAGAATGCAATTATTCAGGCATCTTTGTATGGATCAAGTGTAATGAATAGTATTATTTACGTGACGAATCAGCCGTGTATTATTTGCGCTAAGATGCTTATCAATGCTGGGATTAAAGAAATTGTTATTGCGCAAGGTTATCCAGATGAGATGGCGATGGAGTTTTTAAAAGAAGCAAAAATAAAGTTACGTATATTAAAAAAATAATTTTAATTAGGATATAATTGATGCGTTGTACTGTTTGTGGTTTTATTGAAGATAAAGTTATTGATTCCCGTGAATCTGCGGATGGTAAAGCTATTCGTCGGCGCCGTGAATGTTTAAAATGCGGCAAACGTTTTACTACTTATGAATATATTGAAGAACCGTCTTTGATGGTGATCAAAAAAGATGGGCGCAGGCAGCCGTTTGATAGGCAGAAAGTTCTTTCTGGGATTATTAAGGCATGCGAGAAACGGCCGATAAGTATGGATAAAATGGAACAGATGCTTGTTGATATTGAACGGGAAATACAGAAATGTCCCGAAAGAGAAATTAGTACGACTAAAGTCGGGGAATTTGTTATTAGAAAATTGAAAGAAGTTGATGATGTAGCTTATGTAAGGTTTGCATCTGTTTACCGGCAGTTTAAAGATGTTGAACAGTTTATGGTTGAGTTAAAAGCTATGTTGAAAAAAGAAAAGTCTGTTTCGAAAAAAAAGAAGTGAGTTGTTAAGGAGAAAAATATGATTGAAATGGAATTAAATAAAATAGTTATAGATGAGAAAAGGCATGACCAGTTAATTGTTTTAAAAGAAAAAAACGGTGATCGTATATTACCGATTGTTATTGGTTTGCATGAAGCTTCGGCAATTAAATTGAAAATTAGCGGATTTAATCCTCCACGTCCTTTAACTCATGATTTAATGTTGACTATGATTAACAATTTAGAAGCTGTTTTGGAGAAAGTGTTGATTGATAAAGTTGAAGATACTACTTTTCATGCGAAATTAGTTTTTAAGACTGGATCCGGACAAATTAAAACAATTGATGCTCGCCCTTCCGATAGTATCGCTTTAGCGGTAAGAGCTCGTGCTCCTATTTATGTTGAAGATGAAATAATTAAAAAATCAGAAGTTTTCAATAAGAATAAGTAAATATGATTGTTGGAATACTTTCAGATACTCACGATAACCTGCCGAATATAGAAAAAGCAGTAAATTTTTTTAATGAAAAAAAAGTTGAATTTGTTATTCATGCTGGAGATTTTGTTGCTCCTTTCTCTGTTTTAAGGTTGAAAAAATTAAATTGTCCTTGGCATGGTGTTTATGGCAATAATGATGGTGAAAAGCCAGGATTGTTTAAAGCTTCAGAAGGAAGAATTTTAGAAGCGCCTTTGAGGATAAAACTTGCAGATAGAAAGATTACAGTTGTGCATGATTTGAATAAGCTTGATGTAGATAATGAAAATGCACACGTAATTATTTTTGGGCATACCCATATGACTCAGGTTATCAAAGAAAAAAATAAGCTTTTAATTAATCCAGGGGAGTGTTGTGCTTGGATTTCTGATCAATGCAGTGTTGCATTGTTAGATTTATCTGATTTATCAGTGCAAACCTTTATCCTTTAATCTTAATGAAAAATTATTTACAGTGGCAAAAAAATAATCGAAATATTCTTGAATTAATTTGTAATTTTGCCCAATCAAATAAAGTTGAGCTTTTTTTGGTGGGAGGAGTTATACGTGATATTTATTTGAATAGAGTAAAACAAAATTTAGATTTTGATTTTTGCTTGGAAAAAGGAGCTATTGAATTTGCGCGCAGGTTAGCTAATCATTTAAAATCTGGATTTGTAGTTTTGGATGAAGTGAATAAATGTGGGCGAGTAGTTAAAAAAACAGAAAATGGGTTTATTACTTTTGATTTCGCAGATTTTAGAGGTAAAAATATAAAAGAAGATTTATTGCATCGGGATTTTACTGTTAATAGTATGGCAATAAAGTTGTCTGATATTATTGCTGGTAAAAATTTTAGCGATATTTTAATTGATCCTTATTGTGGAATAAAAGATTTAGAAGCAAAAATAGTGCGTATGACTTATAGTACTGCTTTTGATGAAGATATATTGCGTATTATGCGAGCATTCAGTATGTCCGCTCTTTTTAATATGGTAATAGAGAAGAATACTTTAAAATTAGCAAAACTTAAGGCAAAAGGTATTAAATCTGTATCTTTGGAACGTATCCGGGATGAATTATTTAAAATTCTTTTTGTAAAAAATTCTCAGAAATATCTTAAAGATTTGGAAAATTCAGGAATTTTAGAAATAATTTTGCCTGAAATTAAGGCGATGAGAAAACCGAAAAATAGTAAAAAACTTTATTTGGATGTTTTAAAACATAGTTTTGAAACTGTTGAGTATTTTGAAAAAATTATTCTTGAATACCAAAAAGATAAAAATATAAAAACTTATTTTGAAAGAACAGTTTCTTATTATAGAAACTTGTTTAGTTTTGTTAAATTTGCTATTTTATTACATGATGTCGGTAAACCTGCGACTTATAAAGAAGAGAAATCAAAAGTAACTTTTTATGGTCATGAACGTGTTGGAGCATCTATTATAACTAAAATAGGTGAGCGTTTAAAACTTTCCAATGATGAGATTCGAATTTTAAGAAGGCTTACTTTTTTTCACTTAAGGCCTGGTTATTTAGTGACTAATCCGGTGTTAACTGCTCGCGCTAAATTTAGATTTTTCAGGGATTGTGATCAAGATGCTGTTTCTGTTTTATTATTAGCTTTAGCAGATCAGCGGGCAACTAAAGGGTATGCTTTAGTCGAAAAATCTCGTAAAAGGTTTGAAAAAATAATAAAAGTTTTAGTGAAAGAATATTTCAAAGAAGTAATCGTGAAGCCGAAACAAAAGTTATTTGATGGCAATGATTTAATGAAATATCTGAAGTTAAAACCTTCTGCTTTAATTGGTCAGTTGCTTAAAGAGCTTGAGGAGCTGCAGGCAATTGGTAAAATTAAAAATAAAGAAGAAGCAATGCTGCAAGCTCAGAAACTCCTTCCAAAATTAGAAAAATAATTAAAAAAGTATTATATTTTGCCGATAACATAATTATAAATAAAAAAATATAAATTATGTTATCCTATATTAAAAAAATTTTTATTATTATTTTTATAATGTCTTTTTTTAAGTCTGTTTATGCTCAACAAGATTTAGAGACAGATTATTTGGTTACGTATTATAAATATAAAAAAAAGCTGGATTTAATCGAGCAGCAGTTGAATTTGACAGAAAAGAGGATGCAGACTCAAGCTCAGTTTCAAGCAGAAAATAAAGAAAGAAATAAACCTGAACAAGATGCGCAAAATCAGGAAGCTGAAAGTGAACCTGGATGGTTGCAAAGAACTGCAGTTGGTGTGAACGTTGAAAATAATGTTGAACCTAAAGTTTATGTGGAAACAGTCCAACCTTTATATCAGTCAGATGATAAAACAGATACATATTTTACTCATGGCCGGGCTTCAATTAATGATGGGCGAGGAGTATATTCTTTAGGCGTAGGATATCGTAAATTATTCGGTTCCGATTTACTTTTAGGTGTGAATAGTTTTTATGATTACCAGGATTTACACCAGCATTATAGGACTGGAGTTGGGTTAGAAGCTTTAACAAATACTATTGAAGCACGAGTAAATACATATTATGGTCTCTCTCCTAAAAGACAAGTTGATGAATCGATAACTTCTACTGAGATTGCGAGGACTTATGAAGAGGTTGTTGATGGATTTGATGCTGAAGTTGGTGGTCCTCTGCCGTATTTTCCATGGTTAAAATTCTTTGGTGGCTATTATAAATATGACTATCGGCATTTTAAGGATATGAAGGGGTGGAAAATGCGGTTAGAAATACGCCCGACTAAAACTTTTGTTATTAATGTTGAGAATTATGATGATAATAAGGGTTCTCCTTATTGGAAATTTGATTCAAGGATTTGTTTTAGGTTTGATTCGATAAAACCAAAGAGTTTAATAGATAATTTTCTTGAAGCACGGGTTTATGATTTTGCTAGAAACAATGTTGTTGATATGACATTAGCTAGGGTTGAACGTGATTTTGATATTAAGGTTGAAAAATGGCAGGAGATAGAAACTTTACCTACGAGTGAGCCTCCTCCGGCACCAGTTCCGTCTGTTTTAATTGTAGAAATAGGAAGATATTAAAATGAAAAAAATTTTATTACTTGGAATTTTATTTTTATTTTGTTTTACTAAAAATTCTTTGGCTATTGTTTGTAATACGTGGGAACAAGCTCCTACGGATAAATTAGAAGTCACAATTAAAAATGTGAAATTATATAATAGCAGCACATCTGAGTGGGTAACTGTTATTGAAAATGATGAGCAATTTGATTTTGCTTCAGTTGCGGCTAATACCGTTATTGATCAATATGGTTCTCCTGTTTCAGATTTTGGGGTTGGAAATTATACTAAAGCAAAAATTAAGCTTTCGCTTTCTGCAATTGTTAAACATCATTTTATCGATGATTCGGGGTGGGGTTATCCGGATAGATATACTGCTGCGGATTATTCTAGTTCAACTCAAATGGTAACTAATGATACTGGTCCAGCAGCAGATGGTACTTTAGATATGATTGAGAATCCGTTTGGAATGGATGTGCCTGCAGGCTCTGTATATACCTTAGGAGCAGATTATGTAGAGTGGGAGATTGATATTAGTTTTGAAAAAACTGCTAGTACGACGCAGAAAATGGTAATAAAATTTGATATTAGTGAATCTGTTGGTTTAGATTGTGGTGGTTCTTTGTGGGTTAATTTGCCAATCCCGTATATTACTTTTGAATAGTTGAAATCCTGCCTTTTTTGTTTACTTTAAAAACCCTAAAGCTTATAATGTTATATAAATATTTTATTAATCTTTTAATCAGGAGAAGCGCATGTTTGCAATTATACTTTTAGCGGTCTTCTTAGTGATGATGGTTGTAATTGGTGTGTGGGGAATGAAGAAAACTACTACTTTAAATGATTTCTTTTTAGGTGGTAGATCTCTAGGTCCTTGGTTTTCTGCTTTTGCTTATGGTACAACTTATTTTAGCGCGGTATTGTTTATTGGTTTTGCAGGAAAATTAGGTTGGGGGTTCGGTTTAAATGCATTATGGATTGCAGTGGGGAATACTTTATTTGGAACTTTGGCAGCATGGTTAATTCTTGGTAGACGTACGCGAAGAATGACGCAGAATCTTAATGTAATGACGATGCCTGAGTTTTTACATGAAAGATTTGGCGGTGGGTATTTAAAAATAATTGCTGCAGTTATAATTTTTACTTTTCTTATTCCATATTCTGCTTCAGTTTTTAAAGGATTAGGACATTTATTCGAAGCAACTTTTAATATTAATTATGATTTAGCTTTATTGATTATGATAGGTATCACCGGTTTTTATCTGGTTTTAGGAGGATACTTTGCTATTGCTTTAACCGATTTTATTCAAGGGCTAGTAATGTTAGTAGGTGCAATTGCAATGGTTTGGATTTTTGTCTTGAAAGGTGGAGGGTTTGAGAATGTTATTACTACCATTATTCAAAAATATCCTCAACACGTGCCTATAGATAAACAGCCGAGTTTATGGCTTTTAGGTTCTTTAGTATTTATGACTTCTTTTGGAGTTTGGGGAATGCCGCAGATGGTTCAGAAATTTTATGCAATAAAAAACGAGAAAATGATTAATAAAGCAGCTTTAGTAACGACTGTTTTTTCTTTGATTATTACTTTTGCTGCATATTTTACAGGAGCAATGGCTCATATCTTTTTAGATAAACCTCCGTTAGTTGATGGTAAACCAGTTTTTGATAAATTAATTCCTGGATTGTTAACTACTTATTTGCCAGAACCTTTAATGGCAGTGATTTTATTGCTAGTTTTGTCTGCATCAATGTCGACGTTAGCGTCTTTGGTTTTAGTATCGGCTTCTAGTGTTGCAATTGATTTGTATAAGGGGCATATTGATCCTAAGGTATCTAAAGAAAAATCTTTATTCATGATGAGATTTTTAAGCGCAATATTTGTGGTTATTTCGTATTTTATTGCTAGATATGAATTTGGGATTATTGTAACTTTAATGTCTTTATCTTGGGGTGTAGTTGCAGGTGCTTTTATGGCTGCTTTTATGTATGGTTTATTTTGGAAAAAAACAACTAGGCTTGGAGTGACTGTGGGGATGTTTACTGGAATATTTTTAGCTATATTTTTGTTTTTTAGATTAGGGCCAAGTAATTCTCCAATAGCTTCTACTATTGCTATTTTAGTTCCATTTATTGTTATTCCGGTAGTGAGTCTGTTTTCTAAGGCTCCAGAAAAGAAATTAATTGAGAAAGCTTTTGGAAAGATGTAAATTTTATGAAAAAAAGATTTGAAATTTTTCTAGGGATATGTGTTGCTGTTTTTATTGTGAATTTTATCAGTATAAAAATAGCAGGCAACATAATTAAAAAAGAATTAATTGAAAAATTTCCGGGAAGTGAAATTAAATTTAAGAATAGTGGATTAGTTCCTTTAGGTGAATTTAAGCTTTTCAATTGTGTTGTAAGAAATAATAATGATTCTTTTGTCAGGTTAGAAAAACTTATTGTTTATTATGATTTAGGGATATTTCTAAAAGTTATTAATAGGATTTCTATCCAAAATTTAGAAATCAATTATAGTGAAGTTAAGGAAGACTTGAATAATTTTTTAAATTTCCCTATAAAAGTTTCTAAAGAACAAAAAAAATCTTTTGTAATTAAAGCTTTTGATATTAATGACGGTAAGTTTTTTGTTAATTTGAAAGATTTTAATTTAAATGGACAGCTTTCTTTGGATTTTAATTTTTTCCCGCTTAATGTAAATGATTTTTTACTTGAAGTTAAGGATTTTAAGTTTAATCAGTTTAAGTTTGATAGTTTGAATTTTATTGCTAGTCATAATGCTGATTCCGGCAAGTTTGAAATTAGTAATATAAGTTATCAAGATAAGATTAGGATGAAATCATTAAGTGCGGTTCCTGTTTTGCATGCTGACGAGTTGAATTTTAAAGATATTAAATCTGATTTTGTGGGAAATAATATTGCAGGGGATTTAAAAGTTACTTTAAAAGATAGTTTTGACTACAGTTTAAATTTAAAAACAGAAAATTTTAATACTAGCGTTGTTGTGGATGCATTTGATTTAAAAAAACGATTTGATCTTACGGGTAGTTTTCAGGGGGATTTAGTAGTAGTAGGCAGTGTTTTAAAGATAAAAAATGTTAAAGCAATTAAAGGTAATTTGAATAGTCAGCAATTAGGTGGAGAATTGATAATTCTTGATCAAAAATTTTTAGAAAATTTAGCTCAAAGTTCAAAACAGCCTTTGGGTTTAATAAAAGCAAGTTTTGGAAATTATCATTATGATAATGGGGTTTTGAATGTTTATACTCAAAATAGAAATTTATTTTTTAATATTAGTTTTGATGGTAGGCAGGGGAAACGTAACTTAGAAGTCGTTTTGCATGATTATTAAAAAATCTAATGGGGGAGGTTTTATGAAAAGGGTCATTATTTTTATTTCTATGATTTTTGTCGTAGCATTGGGATGTGCCAAGGTTCAAGTTGCGGGGTCAAAAGAACCGATTAAATTAGATATTTCTATGCGTTTAGATGTTTATCAACATGTAGCTAAAGATATTGATGCAATTGAAAATATTGTTTCTGGAGGGCAGAATAAAAAAGCAGATAAAACATCGTATCTGATGAATTATTTGGTTAAAGAAGCTTATGCTCAGGAAGCTTTAAGTCCGGAAGTGGAGCAAGCTGCTTTACGCAGAAAAGATAGGTTAGCAGAAATCAACCAATATTTGTCTTCATCTGTTATTGGAGAAAATAAAATAGGTTTGTTGGAGATAAAACAAAAAGATAAATCTGGCACTGTTTTGCAATTAGTTGAAAAAGAAAATGCAGACAGGGAATTGATTTATAAGGCGATTTCTCAAAAGAATTCAACTCCAATAGAAGAAGTGCAGAAACTTTACGCTAAGAAGTTACAGGAAAATGCTCCAGGTGGAAGTTTAATAGAAATTATTGATGCTAATGGCAATTATACTTGGAAGAAAAAATAAAATGCATTTGGAAGAATTAATTAAAAGTAGAAGATCGATAAGAAAATATAAGCAAGAAATAATTAAAGATTCTGATATTGAAAAAATATTAGAGTCAGCGAGGTGGGCTCCTTCTGGATTAAATAATCAGCCTTG
>CAYQXW010000002.1:0-25490 GCA_964421615.1 uncultured Planctomycetales bacterium | reverse complement strand
TCAGATGAAAATAAAGAAAGTTGTTCTTCTTGTTTAATTTTATTCCTTATTTTTTCTTGCAGATTCCCGCTGATTTCTAACCTGCTTAATATTTGTTTTGAACGTTGGACTATTTCTTTAGGAATTCCTGCAAGTTTTGCAACATAGATTCCGTAGCTGTCATCTGTGCCTCCAGGAATAATTTTATGCAAAAAAATTACTTCGTCGTTCCATTCTTTTACTGAGACGTTATAATTTTTTACTCCAGAAAATTCTTCTTCTAATGCTGTTAATTCATGAAAATGGGTTGCAAATAAAGTACGGACTTTAGTTTTAGCTAAAAATTCAGAAATACCCCAGGCTAAACTTAGTCCGTCGAAAGTAGAAGTCCCTCGTCCGATTTCATCAAGGACGATGAGGCTTCTTGCGGATAAATTATTTAATATTCCTGCAGTTTCAGACATTTCGACCATAAAAGTGCTTTGGCCTTTAGCGATTTCATCATGTGCTCCGATACGCGTAAAAATTTTATCTACGATTCCGATATTAGCAGCTGAAGCAGGAATAAAACTTCCCATTTGCCCAAGGATTACTAAAATTGCTGTTTGCCTGATGAAAGTTGATTTTCCTGCCATATTCGGGCCAGTAAGAATTATTAAATGATTATTTTGGCAATCAAGTAGAGTGTCATTAGGAATAAAAGCGTTATTAACATATTTTTCTACAACCGGATGACGACCATCTTTAATGTTAATTTCAAAATCTTCAGAAATTTTCGGCGCAATAAATCCATCTTGCTGACTTAGAATTGTTAAAGAGTATAATGCATCTAAACTTGCTATTTCTTGGCTAAAAATATGTAAGTCAAAAGAGTTGTCTAAAATAATTTTATAAATTTCTTCTAAAAGTTTATTTTCAATTTTTAAAACTTTGTCATCAGCTGTAAGCATTTTTTCTTCAAATTCTTTTAATTGAGGGGTAATAAATCTTTCGGCATTAGCTAATGTTTGCCTGCGGATATAATCAGCTGGGACGTGATCTAAATTAGCTTTACTTATTTCTATGTAATATCCAAAAACTTGGTTAAACCCTATTTTTAAAGAGTTTATTCCTGAGCGTTTTATTTCATCTGCCTGTAAGTTTTTCAGCCATTCTCGTCCATTTTCTTGAATATTTCTTAAATCATCTAATTCAGCGTTGAACCCTTTGTTAATTACTTTTCCTTCTGGGTGAGATAGAGGGATTTCCGGATTAATTGCTTTTGCAAGAAATTCGCGTAATTTTTCTAAAGGCCTGATTTTAAAAATATCATTTTCTTTGGATAAAGGGGAAAGAATTATTTCTAACTCAGGTTGTTTTAATAATGTATTGCGTAAAGCTAATAAATCTTTAGGCGAATTAATACCGCAAGAGATACGAGAGATACTTTTTTCAATATCTGGGGTATTCTTTAAAGTTTTTTCTAAATTGTTTAGAATTTCTTGGTTTTCTTTTAATAATCCAACTGCATTTTGTCTTTTTAATATTAACTGGCAGTTTTTTAGCGGTTGATATATCCAATTCTTTAATTTTCTTTTTCCTAAAGATGTTAAAGTAAAATCAATGGTTTTCATGAAATTGTCTAATTCTAATCCATAACAAGCAGCAGGAGAGATGAAGACATAATCGGAATCAGAATATAACGAAATCCTATCGATATGCCGGAGTGGTTTTTTATGGATTTTTTTGAGATATTCTAATAAAGCTCCGCTAGTTGAGATACTGATTTCTAGATTATCTATTCCAAAACCGCGTAAATTGTGAATCTTAAAATGTTCAAGCAATGTTTTTTGGGCAATATCAGTGTTAAAACACCAGTCGTCGAAAGGCGTTAACATGATAGTTTTTGTTCTTAATAAAGGATCTTTAAAGATAAATTTTATTTTATCCTCAAATTCTTGGGGGTAAATACATTCATAAGCTGGAATTTTAGCAATTACTTGTATTAAATCTGTTAAAGAGCTGAATTCAGCAGTTTGAATTGTTCCGCTGGCGGTATCAATAAAAGCTAAGGCGCATTTTTTATCTTTAAAATTTAAACATAATATATACCTAGATTCATAATTAGTATCATCTATATAAGTGCCAGATGTGATTATTCTTATAACATCTCTTTTTACAATTCCTTTTGCAGTAGCTGGATCTTCAACTTGTTCGCAGATAGCCACTTTTAGCCCAGCTTTAATAAGTTTTGCTATATAATTATCAGCGGCATGGTAGGGAATTCCGCACATTGGGATTCGTCCGGATTTTCCTGCATCGCGTGAAGTTAAGACTACGTCAAGAATACTGCTGGCTTTGCAAGCGTCGTTGCCAAACATTTCATAAAAATCTCCCAGACGGTAAAAAAGGATACAGTCTTCATGTTGAGATTTAATTTTTTGATACTGTTGTAACATAGGGGTGAGATTTTCCATAGCGTTATATTTATACCACAGATTTGATAAAGTAAAAATAAATATTTCAGGTGTTCTTATTTTATTGACAAAAAGTACAGGTAACTTATAATATAAATAACTGTTTTATGTTTATCATTGCCCTGCCGTGATAAAATTTTTAAGAAATGGATCTAAATTAAAGAGGTGGATATGAAAAATACTACTGTAAAAAATTTTTTGTTTGTTTTATTGTTAACTATGTTGACTGTTTCTGGTTGTGCTACTGTTGATAAAGAAGCCAGGAAGAAAACACAGCTCGATGAATTGCAGAAAAAGTTTTCTTGGTGGCCGACGGATGCTAAGCCTGCACCAGTGAAAGATGATACAAAAGGTGGATATTGGTGGTGGCCAACAAAGCCTGGAACACAAAAGCTTTGGGGAAATAGGGGATATGTATATGTTTATAAGATAATTTTTGATTATAAAGAAGAAGAGTTGCCTCCAGCTCAACCTAAAGAGTTGCGTCCATCATTATTGATAAAGCAGATTATTAAGAATGTTAAGGTTTATTTTGATTATGATAAATCTTATTTGAGACAAGATGCAAAAGCTATTTTAGAAAAAGCAGTCAAGACTCTTAATAAAAATGAAGATGCCGATATTTTGATTACAGGTAACTGTGATACAAGAGGATCTGAAAAATATAATAATAAGTTAGGACGTAAAAGAGCAGATGCTGTGAAGAATTTTATGTTAGAAAATGGTATTTCTGAAGATAGAATTAGGATTGTCAGCCGTGGTAAATTGGATGCAGTTGCTCCTCTTACTGATTTAGTCGGTATGCAGAAAGACAGAAATGCACAGTTTATGATTGCAGTTGTTGAAGAGGTAATGCTACCTACTCCTGAACCGGGGCAAAAAATGGATTTATCTGCAGTAATACCAGAAGATGCAAAAAAAGTAGAAGATGGAAAATATATTGAAGAGAAAAAGATTAATATAGAAGGTGAAGTAAAAGTTGATAAGAAAGATTATATAATACAAAAAGGTGATTCTCTTTGGACGATAGCAGCTAAAGAATTAGGCAGCGGACATCGTTGGAAATATCTTTACGAAATTAATAAAGATAGGATAAAAAATCCTAATAAATTAAAATCGGGGACCAGAATAACTATTCCTATCGAATAGAAAATCATAGGAGTTCTTATGGAAGGTGCAGAGTTAAAGATATCTAAGATTCTTAAAGAGAAGTATATCAAGCTTGATTTAAAACAAAACAGTAAGAATAAAGTAATTTTAGAGTTAGTAACTTTGCTTGCAGAATCAGGGAAATTGAAAGATGTTAAAGGTTTTGCGAATACTATTATTAAGAGAGAGAAGTTAGGATCTACTGGTATTGGCAATGGAGTTGCAATTCCTCATTCTAAATCTGATAAGATTAGTGATTTTGTGTTGACTTTTGCGCGGCATGATGCAGGGATAGATTTTGGTGCGTTAGACGGGGAAAATACTTTTATTTTTTTTATGTTGGCTTCTCCAGAAAAAAATGTAGGTGGACATTTAAAAATATTAGCGGATATTTCCCGGTTAGTTAAAGATAAATTTGTTGTTGAATTGTTAAAAAAAGCTAAAGATAAAAAGGAAGTTCTGAAAATAATTTCTACTTATGAAAAATAAATTCTTTGGGGTTTATTCCTTTGTAAGAAAAATATTTATTGTGAGTTTTTGCGTGTTTTCGGTTTTAGGAAGCACGCTTTTCTTATTTGCTCAAGAGGAATCAAAAGCTAAGCCAAAGGTAATAATGTTTTTTTCTCCCTCTTGTCATGTCTGTACGGAAGTAAAAACTACTATATTACCTGATATTGAACAAAAGTATAATCAAACCGTTGATTTTGAAAGACTGGATTTAGGAGATGAAAACAATTATAAATTTCTCTTACAGTTAACTCAAGAATATAATTATACTAGGGATATAAAAGTTCCACTTATATTTGTTAATAAAAAGTTTTTTTTAGGTAAAGAGGAGATAAAAGCAAGTTTAGAAAAAGAAATCGCAAGTATTATTTCTTCAGGAAATGTAACAGCTATTAATTCTACAAAAAATATAGATCTGTTGCAGATTTTTAAAGGATTTTCTATTTGGATGATTTTAGGTGCCGGGTTAATTGATGGGATTAATCCTTGTGCTTTTACTGTAATTGTATTTTTTATTTCTTTTTTATCTTTGCAGGGATATAAGAAAAAAGAACTTATCATTATTGGCGCGACATTTATTTTTTCTGTTTTTCTTACATATCTTGTTATTGGAATTGGATTATTTAATTTTGTTTATGCTATAAGCGGTTTTGCTACGGTAAGAAAAATATTTAATATTCTTATTGGTGTTATAACGTTTGCTTTTGGTTTTTTTGCTTTATATGATTTATTTAAGTATAAAAAAACAGGTGAAACAGAGGGGTTGCTTTTACAGCTGCCAAAACCTATTAAAAATAAAATTCATGCGGTTATAGGCAATAGCTATCGTAAGACAAAAGAAAATAAGGAGGTGATAGAGCAGAAAGGGATTTTAAAATTAGCAATAGGGACTTTTGTTACAGGATTTTTGGTTTCTATTCTAGAAGCTGTGTGTACTGGGCAGGTTTATGTCCCGACGATTGCTTTTGTTTTAAAATCATCTCCAGATAAAATTTTAGCAATATTATATTTAGTAATTTATAATTTATGTTTTATTATACCGTTAATAATTGTCTTTTTACTTTCTTTAATTGGTGTTACTTCAGGAAAGTTTTCGGAATTCCTGAAGAAAAATATGTTAATAACTAAATTAGCTATGGCTATATTATTTTTTAGTCTTGCTATCTATATTATAAGGAGTTAAAATGTCGAAATATTTTTTTGTTTTATTATTTATTTTATTTCCTATTGTAAGTTTTGCTCAAATATCTGCAAGTGCAACAATTCCTGAAATTTCCAATCAGACTATTACAAACCAAACAGCTGTTGTTAGTGAAGTTGTTAATAATGATCCTAATTCATGGAATTTTGGAAAAGTAAAAGCAGGTGATGTTGTAGAACATCAGTTTACTTTGAAAAATGAAGGTAAAGAGCCGTTAAATATTTTAACTTGGAGTACTTCTTGTGGTTGTACTCTTTCTGATGTGCCAAAAAGAAATTTACAGCCGGGTGAAAGTACGCCAGTTAATGTTAAATTTAATTCTGCTCGATATTCTGGAGAAGTACAGCAGTTTATTTATGTTAATACTGATGATAAAGTTAATTCAGTTGTAAAATATAAAGTATCTGCCACTGTAACCAAATAAAATAAATTATTTTACTCTTCGCGGCATCTAGCCGCTTAGAGTTAAATTTCTTCGATAATGTGAGTAAAGAGTATTTTACTCTTCGCGGCATCTAGCCGCTTAGAGTTAAATTTTTCTTCTATAATTGATGTTAAGAAAAATTTAAGGGGGGGGATGAAATGTTTTCGTTACATTTGCGATTTATGTTACTTTTAGGCGTTTTAGGTTCAATTGTTTTTATTTTAGTTTCTTTTATTGGTAGCTATTTAGGAATGAATAATTTTTATATGTATTTAGCTATTGCTTTTGGAATTATGTTAATCCAATATTTAGCTGGCCCATTTTTTGTTGGATTGATGAGCCAAATAAAATATGTAAATAAAAACGATGCTCCTAAACTTTATGGTATGGTTGAAGATTTAGCGAGAAAAGCAAATATTCCAATGCCTAAAGTCGGAATTTCTCAGATGGGGATTCCTAATGCTTTTGCTTTTGGCAGAAGTTTAAGCGATGGTAGAGTTTGTGTGACACAGGGAATACTTAATTTGTTAAATGATGAAGAGTTAAAAGCTGTACTAGCCCATGAGATAACACATTTAAAAAATGGTGATGTTTTTTTTATGTCAATTTTATCAGTTATTCCGTTAGTTATTTCTCTTATTTCGAGAAGTTTATTTGGTTTTGGGTATTATGGTCGAAGAAGAGATCAAGAAGAACGGGGTAGTAACACTTTGTTAATTTATATAGTTTTATCTATATTAGGTTTTATAACAAGTTTATTATTAATGTATGGTTCTCGTATTAGAGAATATTTTGCGGATAAAGGTGCGGTAGATTTAGGAAGTAAACCTTCTAGTTTAGCTTCAGCGTTATATAAGTTAGTTTATGGTTCCGCAAAAATGGATCCGGAAGAGTTAAAGAGTGTGGAAGGGATGAAAGCTTTTTTCGCAAATGATCCTTCTCGTGCGATAGTAGAATTCAGGGAAATGAAAGTTTTAGATGCTAATAGGGATGGAGATATTAGTAGTTCTGAGTTGTTTTCTTTAAGAAATAAGCAGGTGAAGTTAGGAGTTGGAGAGAAAATTATGGAGTTATTGCAGACGCATCCAAATATGTTAAAAAGAATTAAGCAGTTATCAAAATATACTAATTAATTTAATGGATAAAATTTCAGAAGCAAAAAAATTCAATTTTATTGTAAATGAAAATAAGCGTTTGACCCAAAAATTAAGCGAGTTGTCAGCAAGACTTGAAGATGAAAGCGAAGTAAAAAAAAGTCTTGAAAAAGAGCTTCAATCTAGAGAAAACGAATTAAAGAATATTATCCATATTAATTGCCAATTAAATGAGGCGATTCCTTCCGAAGATATATATTCTTTAGTTGCTAGTTCTGCTTGTGAACGTATTGGGGCTGATGTTTGTATGATTCGGCTGTTGGATGAAAAACAGAAAAAATTAGTTTTAGCATCATGCCATAATTTTAATCATGAATTAGTTAAAAAAGTTCCTGAAGTTAATATCGGTGATGGGATTAGCGGTAAGGCGGCTAAATTTAATAGTCCGATTGGGATTGTGGATATCGAAACTGATGCGCGGTTTAAAGGTCTTGCAATAATTAAGTTTGTTCGAAAGTTAGGCGTACGTTCGATGTTAGCAGTTCCTGTTTCTTTAAAAAATAAAGTAAAAGGTGTAATAACTGCATATTTTTATAAGCAAGTAAAATTAGATGATAAGCAAATGCAGTTATTAAAAATGTTTGCTTCTCAGATTGCAGTACATATACAAGAGATAGAACAGCAGAAAAAAAATGAGTTAACATATTTTGATACTATTAAGACTTTGGTGATGACTCTTGAAGCTAAAGATCCTTATAATCATGGACATACAGAAAGAGTTACAAAGTATGCTTTAGAAATTGGTAAAGCTTTAGGGTTATCTTCTGATGAAATAAAAAATTTGCGTTTTGCTGCTTTAGTCCATGATATTGGCAAACTTAGTATTCCAGATTTTATTTTGAATAAACCAGATAAATTAAGTTCTGCTGAAAGATTAATTATTGAGTTGCATCCTATTAAAGGCGGAGAGATTATCGGTCTTCTAGGGTTTTTAAAGCCTATTGTTCCTTTGGTGCGACATCATCATGAACGTTATGATGGCAAAGGGTATCCTGATAAATTAGTTAAAGATAATATTCCAATTATGGCGAGAATTTTAGCTTGTGCTGATTCTTTTGATGCTATGACTTCTGATAGGCCATATCGTTTTAGGAGAATGACTCTGAATGAAGCTTTAATCGAATTGAAAAAACATTGTGGTAGCCAGTTTGATCCTAAAATTGTGAAATTGTTTATAAGTATTATTAAACAACGCAATCGTAAATAAATTTTTTAAATAATAAAACAAAGAAAGGTTTTTATGAAAATTTTAGTTATTAATTCCGGAAGTTCTTCAATTAAATACCAACTTTTTCAAATGCCGGAAGAAAAAGTAATTGCAAAAGGATTGCTTGAAAGAATTGGCGAAGAAAAATCCTTATTTATACAGAAAAGTATAACCGGAGAAGTTCAAAGTGAAAGATCTGTTGCTGATCATGAAACAGGTATAGATTTTATTATTGGAATGTTGACTGATCGCAATAACGGAGTAGTTTCTTGTATAGAAGAAATAGATGGTGTTGGGCATAGAGTTGTCCATGGCGGAGAAGAATTTAATGAATCAGTGATGGTTAATGATGATGTTATGAAAAAGATTGCTAAGTATTCAGATTTAGCTCCTTTACATAATCCTCCAAACTTAATCGGTATTAGAGCATGTAAAAAATCTTTGCCTAAAGCAATTCAGGTTGCTTGTTTTGATACCGCGTTTCATCATAGTATTCCCAAAGAAGCATTTATTTATGCAATTCCTTATGAATTATATCAAAGATATGGAATAAGAAAATACGGGTTTCATGGAACATCCCATAAATATGTTAGTAGTAGGTATGCTGCGTTAGCTAAGAAGAATGTTTCTGATTTAAATTTAATTACTTGTCACTTAGGAAATGGTTGTAGTATTGCAGCTATTGAAAAAGGCAAGTCTGTTGATACGAGCATGGGGTTTACTCCATTAGAGGGATTGGTAATGGGAACTCGATGTGGAGATATTGATCCTGCAATTACTTTTTATTTGTTGGAAAAAGGTTATTCAGGTACGGAATTAAATACATTATTAAATAAAAAAAGTGGTTTATTAGGTATTTCTGGTGTAAGTAATGATATGCGTAATTTAGCTCAGGCTCAAGAAAAAGGTGATTTAAGAGCAAGGCTTGCTATAGATATTTTTAGTTATCGTATAAAGAAATATATCGGTTCTTATATGGCGATATTGGGTAAAGTTGATTCTATTATTTTTACTGGGGGTGTTGGCGAAAATAATCCTTTTGTTAGGCAGCGAAGTTTAAAAAATCTTAGTTGTTTTGGTGTGGAATTGGATGAAGAACTTAATAATAAAGGTATTAAAGGATTTGAAGGTAAAATAAATAAAGAGACTTCTAAAGTACAAATTAGTGTTATTCCTACCAATGAAGAGTTGCAGATAGCTTTGGATACAGCGAAAATAGCTAAATTAAAAAATATAAAGTGAGCTAATGTTTAAAATATTAGAAAAATACCTTTTAGGAAAAGGTATGCATTTTGTTTTAGTAGATGCACCTTTGATTGCTAATAAGGCTAAAGCTGGTCAGTTTGTTATGGTTAGAGTTTCGGAAAAAGGGGAAAGAATCCCTTTAACTATAGCTGATTATGATTCTTCTAAAGGAACAATTAGTTTAGTTTTCCAGGAGTTGGGAAAAACTACCTGTGATTTTGCCAAACTTAAAGCTGGGGATATGCTTCTTGATTTACTTGGTCCGCAGGGTAATTATACTGAAATTAAAAAATTTGGGAATGTTATTGTTATCGGCGGAGGGATTGGAGTTGCTCCTGTATTTGTTCTTGCGCGAAGTTTAAAAAAATCTGGGAATATTGTTACTTCTATTATTGGATTTCGTTCTCAAGAGTATGTTTTTTGGGAAGAGAAGATGCAATCTGTTTCAGATAATTTGATTATAACTACTAATGATGGTTCTTATGGAGAAAAGGGATTTGTTACGGAGCATCTTGAAAATATTTTGAATTCTCAAAAAGTGGATATAATTTTTGCAATAGGCCCAGCAGTAATGATGCAGGCAGTTGTAGCCATGGCGAAGAATAAAAATATAAAAACAATTGTAAGTTTAAATGCTTTAATGGTGTGTGGCATGGGGATGTGCGGAGCTTGTCGTGTAACGATTGATGAAGTTACCAAATTTACATGTATGGATGGTCCTGATTTTGAAGGTAGTAGTGTTGATTTTGATGTTCTATTAAAAAGGTTAAATAGTTATAAAAAAGAAGAGTGTAGTTGTCAGGTGAATATACACGATGGAAAATAAATCTGTTTTAATGCGACAACAACCAGTAGATGAAAGAGTCAAAAATTTTGACGAAGTTCCTTTAGGATTTAATGAAGAAGAAGCGATAAAGGAGTCAAACCGTTGTTTGCAATGTGTTAAGAAACCATGTGTAAATGGTTGTCCTGTAAATATTGAAATTCCCTCCTTTATCAAAGCAATCAAAGAAAAAGATTTTCAAAAAGGAATAGATATAATCCATAATAATGATTTTTTACCTTGTATTACTGGTAGGGTTTGTCCGCAAGAAGATCAATGTCAGTCTTTTTGTGTTTTAGCTAAATCTTCAGGTGCTATTGCAATTGGGAGTTTAGAAAGATTTTTAGCCGATTGGGATTTAAATAACCGGCGGAATACTAAAACAATAGAAAAAAAACAAATATTAAGCAAGAATGTAAAAGTAGCTGTTGTTGGCTCTGGTCCAGCTGGCCTTACTTGTGCAGCTGAACTTGCTAAGAACGGGTATGATGTTAGTGTCTTTGAAGGATATCATAAATTAGGTGGTGTTTTAGTTTACGGAATTCCTGAATTTAGATTGCCTAAAAAAATAGTGGAAACAGAAATATCTTTTTTAAAAGATTTAGGAGTAAAGTTTGTTTCTAATGTTTTGATTGGCCGGGCATTAACTATTCAAGATTTGTTTACTAATGGATTTAGGGCTATTTTTATTGGTTCGGGCGCAGGATTGCCTAATTTTATGGGAATTCCGGGTGAAAATTTAATTGGTGTTTATTCGGCCAATGAATTTTTAACTAGAGTAAATTTAATGAAGGCGTATAAATTTCCAGAATATGATACTCCAGTAAAAAGATCTGATTATGTAGCAGTAATTGGCGGTGGAAATGTTGCGATGGATTCAGCTCGAACCGCTTTACGGTTAGGTGCAAAAAAAGTTTATTTGATATATAGGCGGACTGAAAAAGAAATGCCGGCAAGGCATGAAGAAATTATTAGAGCAAAAGAAGAAGGTGTGGAATTTGTATTGTTAGCTAGTCCGGTAAAATATACTTCTGATAATGATGGATTTATAAAAGCAGTTGAATGTGTGAGAATGGAGTTGACTCAACCAGATGCTTCTGGTCGAAGAAAACCCGTAGTTATTAAAGATTCTCAGTTTTTAATTGAAGTTGAACAAGTCATTGTTGCGATTGGCAATACCCCTAATCCAATTATTTCTAGAACAACTCCAGATTTAAAAGTCAAAAAAGATGGAGAAATTGAAGTTGATGAGAATGGACAAACTTCAATAAAAGGAGTTTTTGCCGGAGGAGATATTGTAACTGGAGCGGCTACTGTTATTACAGCAATGGGTGCTGGAAAAAAATGTGCGCAAAAAATTGAGGAGTATTTAAATTTAAATGAATAATACTAAACCGGTTGTGTTAGCTATGGTTATTTGTGATACTCTTATAGAAGATAAATTAACTAATAAAAAAAGTCTTATCGGAATCTTTAATAATATTTGGGCAAATGAGTTACCAGTTATACATCCTAAATTTAACATTTATGTTTCTCTTACTGATGGTCATGGTTCTTATTCCGGAAAATTAGTTTGTGTTTTAGCTGATGAAAATAAGCAGATTTTTCAATTAGCCTGTAAAGTAGATTTTCCTAGTCCTGAGCAGATAGTTGAACTTAATTATGAGTTTGTAGGAATAAAATTTCCTTTTTTTGGGAATTATCATTTTGAATTTTGGGCAGAAGATCAGCTTTTATCAACAAGGAGATTTACAATAACTCAGAGCGCTCAAGAAAAGAGGCAAGAATGAATAACCATAATTTAGAAACAATTAAAAGAGAAGCAATTATACTTTTAAAAGATAATATTTTAAAAAGAAAAATAGATATCCATAGATATATGGATCCTAAATATAAAGATAATATTTATTTTCATATCAGTGAAATTCTTTTGCTGCTTTTTAAAAGCAGGGGAATTAAAATTGATCAGCAGCAATTTGATGATTTAAAAGAAAAAATTATAAATGAGATAGTTGGATATGGGGCAATTGATAGTTTATTGAGAGATCCAGAAATAACAGATATTTTAGTGAATAATCCCGAGCAAGTTTATATTGAAAAAAAAGGAAAACTAGAAAGATCGAAAATTACTTTAGAGGATCCCGATGAAATTAATTATCTTATAGATAAAATGATGCTTGAATGTGGTAGGCGTATAGATCATTCATCTCCGTTTGTAGATTTTCGGCTTGAGGGTGGAGCAAGAGTTACTGCGGTTATTCCTCCAGTTTCTCCTAATAATCCGATTTTTTCTATCCGTAAAATTTTAAAAAGCAATATGGCTTTCGAAGATTTAAAGAATTATGGGACTGTTAATCAGAAGTTGATTGATTTCTTAAGGTATTGTGTTAAATCTAGATTGAATATTTTAGTTGCTGGTTCAACTGGTACAGGAAAAACAACTTTAATTAACTTAATGATTAAAGAAATGGTGCCAGATGATGAAAGAATAATTATGATTGAAGATGTAGAAGAGATGCCTTTAAATAATTCTCAGCATTTTATTAAGCTTGTTACTCGTCCGCCTAATGTTGAAGGTAAAGGGGAAATCGATTTAAGGGATTTAGTAAAATTATCTTTGCATTTAAGGCCAGATAGAATTGTTATAGGAGAAATTAGAGGAGAAGAAGCTTTTTATTTTTTACATGCACTTAATACGGGGCATGATGGTTCTATGTGTACAATTCATGCTAGTAATTCAGAAGATGCCCTTAATCGGTTGGAAATATTAGCGCTTATGGATAGACCGAATATTCAACCTTCTGTTATTAGACGGTTTTTGACTTTGGGTGTGGATGTTGTTGTTCATATGCAGAGGCTTCCAAATGGACAGAGAATAGTTTCTAAAGTTTCAGATTTTACTTGTGATGAAAATGGTTATAAAGTAAATGATATCTTTTCTTTAAAAAGAAATGTTTCTCATGGGAAAGAGACTTTTGAGATAAAAATGACAGGAGTAGTTCCTTCATTTTTAGAAAAAATGCAATCTCGTACAGATATAACTGCTGGATTTTTTAAAGCAGACTGATATTTTTAAAATTTTTAATAGTATTTTTTTTATTCCCATATATAATATTCTTAGTAATCAGTTCGTCAAAAAATTCTAACCTATAAAGAACCGATCGTGGATAAAGTAAAAAAGATTCTAATAATCACTTCAGATGAAAGCCTAAAAAAAATCCTTAACTTTTGTTTTGATGGTTGGGGATATGAAGTTTTTTTGCATGATGCTCCGTTTAATGATATTAATTATATTAAAAAAATTGCGCCTGATGCAATTGTCGTAGATGCTTCTGCAGCGAATAAGGCAGATTTGCTTATTTGTAAGAATGTGAAAGAAGATATTATTACTGCTTTTATCCCAGTGATTACGCTTATCAATAAACGTAATTTAAGGGAACACCTTTTAAATTTAAAACAGGGTGTTGATGATTATCTGATTAAGCCTCCGGATCCGTTAGATTTAAGAATAAGAATTGAAATGGCGATTAAGAGAGCACAGTTTAGTTCTCATACAATTCCTTTAACAGGTTTTCCTAGCGGAAGAATTATTGAGCAGACTTTACATGATAAGTTAATTGGGACAGAGCCGTTTACATTTGGTTACATTGACATTGATAATTTTAAATTTTTTAATGATGTTTATGGATATGTGCTTGGTGATAGGATAATTATGCAAACTGCATATATGCTTTATAAATCTGTAAAAAAATTCGGTGGAAAAGGAGATTTTATTGGGCATATCGGTGGAGACGATTTTGTTTTTGTAACAACTCCAGCAAAAGCTGTTAATATTGCTAAGAATTTTATTTGTATGTTTGATAATATTATTCCATTTCATTATAATCAACAAGATCGGCAGCAAGGGTTTATTGTAGCGCGGGATCGTATGCGTAATATTAGAAAGACTCCGCTTATGAGTGTTTCATTAGCCTTAGTTAACCGAAATAATGTGAGTGATTATAGAAGTATTGTGCAGATTAATGAAAAAATAGCGGAAATAAAACATTATTTAAAAGTTATGCCGGGAAGTAAATTTATGGCAGATAGAAGAACAACTTCTAGTGATAATGAACCGGCTCAGGTTTACAATAAACGAGAGTCAATTTTGAATTCTTACCGTCCATTGGGGCAGATTTTAACTGAGCGAGGTATTATTAATAATGAACAGTTAGATGAGGCTTTAGTGTTGCATTGGAAAAGAGATATTCCTTTGGGTGATATTTTAAAAGAGATGGAACTTGTGAATAAAGATCAGCTTGAAGATGCTTTGAAATGGCAGCATAAAGTGATCGATTTACTTGTCGAATCAGAGAATGCAAATATTAAGTTTCCTAAATAAAAACCCCCTCCACCTTGGAAGTGGAAGTGGTAGTGGTGGTATATGATAATTGGAGATTAAAATGGAACAAATTTTTACGACAAATAATCAATTGGTGAATAATATATTGGTGCCTGTAATAGTTTTTTTACTTACTTTTTTTATAGGAGTTCTTTTAAGAAAAATATTGTTTTTTAGATTTGCGAAGTGGGCGGAAAAAACTAAAACCCAGTTAGATGATATTATTATTGGCGCAACTAAGGCGCCATTTCTTATTTGGTGTGTAATGCTGGGGATTTATTTTGGGATGCATAGTTCGGTTTTACCTCAACAGCTTTTATTGATTATTGAAAAGGTTTTATTAGTATTGGGAATTTTTTCTGTGACATTGGTTACTTCGAATATTATTACCAGAATGATTAAGGTTTATGGTGAAAGAATTGAAGGGACTTTGCCAGTTACATCATTAACTCAGAATATCAGCAGGATTGTGATTTTTGGTGTTGGAATTTTAGTGATTCTTAATAGTTTAGGTTTATCAATTGCACCTATTTTAGCTACTTTAGGAGTTGGTGGTTTAGCGGTTGCGTTAGCGCTACAGGATACTTTGTCTAATTTATTTGCAGGTTTTCATATTATTATGGCTAAGCAAATTAAAGTTGGTGATTATATAAAACTTGAAAGCGGGCAGGAAGGATATGTAACGGATATAAATTGGAGATCGACCAATATTCGTATGCTTCCAAATAATGTTGTGCTTGTCCCGAATTCCAAAATATCGCAAAGTATCATTACTAATTTTTATCTTCCTGATAAAGAATTGATTACCACAGTAGATGTTAGCGTGCATTTTAAAAGTGATTTGAATAAAGTGGAGAACGTTATTTTAGAAGTAGCCCAGGATGTTTTGAAAAATGTTACCGGTGGAGTTTCAAATTTTAAACCGGTTGTAAGATTTAGCGGATTTGGAGATTCAGGAGTTAATTGCTCTGTTGTTTTAAGATGTCGGGAGTTTTCTGAGCAGGGAGCATTGAAACATGAGTTTATAAAAAAGTTACATGAGAGATTTATTAAGGAAGGTATTGTTATTCCTTATCCTGTGCGTGCGGTAAATTATGAACAGGAAGGTGCAAATAAAGTTTAAATGTTTTAAAAGCTCATTGAAAAAAATTTAGATATTTTCTCACGCGTTCGGAAATATCTAAATTTTTATTCTACTGAGCTTTTTTAGAAAATATAGTAAATAAAAATTTCTAAGAGGATTGAAGATGAAGAAAAAAGAATTAACATTTATTACTGTTATTGGTCAGGATAAAAAAGGGATTGTGGCTAAGATTTCAAATCTTTTGTATAAGGATGATGTTAATATTGAAGATATTAACCAGAATATTATGGAAGGTTATTTTGTTATGACGATGTTAGCAGATGTTTCAAGTTATAAGAAAAATCTTCAGGATCTGATTAATGAACTTGAGAAGTTGGGTAAAGAGATGAATTTAAAAATCCATGTCCAGCATGAAAATATTTTTAAAATGATGCATAGAATCTAACTTTAAGGAGTGTTATGAGCTTTAGCGTAGAAGAAGTTTTTGAGACGACAAAGATGATTCTTTATCAGAATTTGGATATTCGTACAACTACTTTGGGGATTAATCTTAAAGATTGTATGAACTCTGATTTTGAACTTTTTAGAAAAAATGTTTATGATAAAGTTTCTACTTACGGAATTCAATTAATAGCAGAAGCAAAAAAACTTGAACTTAAGTATGGAATTCCAATTGTTAATAAAAGGATAGCCGTTACACCGATTAGTTTAATTATGGAGCCTTTTGCGAGTAAAAAGAATTTTTTATTAATGGCTAAAACTTTGGATCAAGCTGCAGCTAAGGCAAAAATAGATTTTATTGGTGGTTTTGGGGCGTTAGCGCAAAAAGGTTTGACTAAATCAGATAAAATTTTAATTGAAAGTTTACCTGAAGTTTTATCTCAAACTAAAAGAGTATGTTCTTTTTTAAATGTTGGTTCTAATGTTAGCGGGATAAATATTGATGCTTTAAATTTAATTGGGCCAATGCTTAAAAAAACTGCCAAGTTAACTAAAAATGCAATAGGTTGTGCAAAATTTGTAGTATTTGTGAATGCTCCAGAAGATAATCCTTTTATGGCTGGTGGGTTTCATGGGGTGGGAGAGCCGGATATTACATTAAATATAGGAATTAGTGGGCCTGGAGTTGTGCGCAGTGTTGTTGAACAGAATAAAGATTGTGATTTAAGTCAGCTTTCAGAAGTGATTAAAAGAACTGTATTTAAAATTACAAGAGCAGGTGAATTAATCGGGCGGGAATTATCTGGTATTTTAAATGTTCCATTTGGGATCGTTGATATTTCATTAGCTTCGACTAATGCCTGTGGTGATTCTGTTGCCAATGTTATTGAAGCTATGGGAATTGAACATGTTGGAACTCATGGGTCAACGTTAGCGCTGGCGCTTTTGATGGATGCAGTAAAAAAAGGCGGGGCGATGGCATCAGCTAATGTGGGGGGGTTAAGCGGTACATTTATTCCTGTGAGTGAGGATTCCGGGATGATTGAAGCTGTGAAAAAAGGCGCATTGAGTCTTGATAAATTAGAAGCTTTAACTGCTGTGTGTTCTGTTGGGTTAGATATGGTTGCTGTTGCAGGAAATATATCTGCTGAAACTTTGAATGCGATTATAGGCGATGAATTAGCTATAGGCGTAATAAATAATAAAACTACTGCAGTGAGAATTTTACCGATTGCTGGAACTAAGCCTGGAGATTTAGTAGAGTTAGGTGGTTTATTAGGAACAGCAGTTGTGATGAAAGTGAATAAATTTTCTTCAGCTGAATTTATGCAGCGTGGAGGAAGATTACCTGCTCCTGTTTCAAGCTTGAGGAATTAGTATGAAAAAAATATTCTTTAGTTTATTTATTTTGATTGTTGCGCAAGTGTTTTGTTATGCTCAAACTTCTGCTGATGTTGAAAAACAAGCGTATGAAGTTTTGCGTAATTATGAAAAAGCGATGAGTAAAGGTGATTTAGCTAAGATGGTAGATCTTGTCGATCCAAAATCAAAATTTTATAAGGAAGGTTTTTTAGATTCGTTTCAACAGTTGTTTAAAACATATCCTGCTGTTAGAATTTATCACTTTGATAAAGATTCTGTATATGTTTCTGCTTTTACAGTTGAGATAACGCAAAACACTCTTTTTATTGCTTATAATAAAACTATAACCAATATGAGTGAATATAAAGAAATATATACTCTGAGCAAAATAGGCGGCAGTTTTAAAATAACAGGTTGGGTTAAAGACACAAATAAAGATGCAGAAGATATTGATAAAGGCAATGGTTATTTATTAAACGGTGAGACGACTAAAGCGATATCTTTTTTTAAAGAAGCAATATCGCATAATTCTAATAATTCTGTAGCTTATGCTCGTCTTGGAACAGTTTATGCCAAACAAAATAAATGGCCGCAGGCTGCTGAATCTTTACAAAAAGCAGTTGATTTGCGTTCAGATGCGTCGTTATATCGATTCCTTCTGGCGCAAGTTCATTTGATGCAGAATAATGCTGATAAAGCGTTAGAAGAGATGACAATGGCTCTTCGCCAAGACGATGATTTACATATGATTGGTTCAGAAGAAAAAGAATAATAATAAATCTTGAAATAAAAAATTTTATATACTATACTACTTAAATCCTGAGGTAAGGAGGAAGTTCTGAAACCAAGGGGCTAGAAAATTTTAAGCTCATCCTTACTTTTGTAATGATGAGCTTTTTAGTTTTATAAACTTTTTAACAAAGGAGAAAAAATGAAAAAACATTCTGTAGGAGTAGTAGCGATAATTGTGAATAAAAGAGCTGTGACGGCTCCGCATGTTAATGATGTGTTAACTCAGTTCGGAGATATTATCGTAGGAAGAATGGGGTTGCCGCATAATACTAAAGATTTGCATATTATTACTTTGATTGTTGATGCGACAACTGATGAAATTGGAGCTTTAACTGGAAAATTAGGTATGATTAAAGATGTTACTGTTAAGTCAACTCTAGCGAAGGTGTAAAAATGCACAATGATTGTGAACAGCCCAATAATTGGAAGAATAAAATTATAAAACAAGAGGAGATTGATAAATATCTTGTGAATAATGAGGATTTTATTGATGTAGATAAAATTAATTTATTGATTGAATCTGCGAAAAATCCTGATGATCAAAAGATAAAAGATATTATCCAGAAAGCTTTAAGTGTGAAAACTTTATCTCCAGAGGAAACAGCAAGTTTGATTAATGTAACAAACGAAAATCTCTGGCAGGAAATTTTTGCAGCAGCGGCTCAGATTAAAACTAAAGTTTATGATAATCGAGTAGTAACTTTTGCTCCGCTTTACTGCGGTAATTTTTGTGTGAATAATTGTTTGTATTGCGGTTTTCGAGGAGACAATGCGGTAGTTCAAAGAAGAATCCTGACTTTTGATGAAATAAAACAGGAAACAGAAATTTTAGCAGGTAAAATCGGGCATAAACGTTTGATTGCTGTATATGGTGAACATCCTAAAACTGGTGCGGAATATATTGCTGAATCTTTACGGACTATTTATAAAGTTAAAGTTCCAGTACGTAAAGGTTATGGGAATATTCGGCGAGTAAATGTAAATGCTGCTCCGATGAGTATAGAAGATTCTAAAATTGTTAAAGATTCTGGGATTGGTACTTATCAGGTTTTTCAAGAAACTTATCATAAACCTACTTATTCTAAACTTCATCCGGCTGGGACATTAAAAGGTGAGTATCGTTGGAGATTATATGCGTTGCATCGTGCAATGGAAGCTGGGATTGATGATGTGGCGGTTGGAGCTTTGTTTGGTTTATATGATTGGCGGTTTGAAGTGATGGGGTTGTTAGCACATGCTATTGATTTAGAAAGGTATTTCGGGATTGGTCCACATACAGTTTCTATGCCGAGAATTGAACCAGCGATTAATACTGCTTTTTATGATCAGACGCAGTATAAAGTAAGGGATGACCATTTTAAAAAACTTATTGCGATACTAAGGTTATCGATACCTTATGCTGGGATGATTATTACTTGCCGAGAAACTTCGGCGATGATTCGTGAAGTTATTCCAATGTGTACCCAAAGAGATGCTTCTAGTAAAATCGGAATTGGTGCGTATACTGAGGAGAATATTAAAGGCCAGCAGGAAAGTAAACAACAGTTTATTTTAGGTGATACCAGAAGTTTAGATGAAGTTATTCGAGAATTAGCGGGGATGGGATATATTACTTCTTTTTGTACAGCAGGTTATCGTTGTGGACGAACCGGAAAAGATATTATGAATTTATTGCGTACAGGAAAAGAAGGATGTTTTTGTAAATTGAATGCGATTTTGACTTTTCAAGAATGGTTAGAAGATTTTTCTAGTCCGGAAACTTATAAAATTGGTGAAGCAATTATAGAAAAAGAAGTTAATGAAGTTAAACAACGTACCCCAGCATATTATACGCAAAATTTATTAGATATGGTTTTAGCATATCGGCAGCGTATAAAAAATGGGGAAAGAGATTTATGGTTTTAATGTTGTTGATATTTTGCAAACAATATCAACAGGGGAAAAATATGAATACTCGAATAGAAAAAGATTTATTAGGGGAGTTGCAAGTTCCAGCAAGATCGTATTGGGGAATACATACCCAGCGCGCGTTAAATAATTTTTCTATTAGCAATACCAAAATAAATTTTGATTTAGTGAAAGCTTATGCTTATGTCAAAAAGTCTGCAGCGGTTGCTAATCTTGAATTAGGTTTTCTTGATTCGAAAAAAGCCCAGGCTATTTTTAGTGCTTGTGATGAGCTGATTGAAGGTAAATTTCATGATCAGTTTTGCGTTGATGCTTTACAAGGTGGGGCAGGAACCTCAACGAATATGAATCTTAATGAAGTTATCGCTAATCGCGCGATTGAAATTCTCGGAGGTCAATTGGGAGATTATTCCATTGTTAATCCGATTGAAGATGTTAATCTCAATCAATCGACTAATGATACTTATCCTACTGCTTTGAAGATTGCTGTAATTTTTAAATTAAGAGTTTTGAGTGAAGCGATTGCAGAACTTCAAGGAAGTTTTCAGGCTAAAGAAAAAGAGTTTGCGCAGATTGTAAAAATTGGTCGTACAGAAATGCAGGAAGCTGTTCCTGTAACTTTGGGTGCAGAGTTTTCTGCTTTTGCTCAAGGATTTGAACGCGATAGGTGGCGAACGTTTAAGTCTGAAGAGCGGTTGCGGCAGGTTAATATTGGTGGAACTGCTGTTGGAACTGGGTTGACAGCACCACGTAACTATATATTTTTAGTTATTGAAAAGTTACGCCAATTTACTGGGTTAGGTATTGCTCGTGCAGAAAATTTGATGGATAATACTGCAAATTCTGATTCTTTTGTAGAAGTGTCTGGAATAATGAAAGCTCACGCTAATAATTTGATTAAAATTTCTAATGATTTAAGACTATTAAACCTTTTAGGTGAAATTAAATTGCCAAAGTCACAGGCAGGTTCTTCTATTATGCCGGGTAAAGTTAATCCAGTTATTTTAGAATCTGTGATTCAAACAGGGTTGAAAGTTATTGCTAATGATATGCTTGTTACAGAATCTTGCAGTCGGAATTCTTTACAGATTAATGAATTTATGCCTCTTTTAGCGCATAGTATTTTAGAATCTATGGATTTATTGATTAATATAAATAAAATTTTAGGAAACCATGTTATTGCTATTGAAGCAAACCAAAAAAAGTGCTTAGAATATTTTGAAAAAAGTCCGATGATTATTACCGCGTTATTGCCACAGATAGGTTATAATAAAGCAGAAGAATTAATTAATGAATTTTATAATACTGGCCGAATAAATTTAAAGGAATTCCTAGAAGAAAAATTAGGTAAGCAAATAGTTGATGAAACTTTTTCTGCTTTTAATCTAATAGCATTAGGATATAAAAAATAATGGAAAAAACTCCTAAATCTTTACGTTTGCAAATCGGACTTTTTGGCCGTACAAATGTTGGTAAATCAAGTTTTTTAAATTTTGTTACTGGGCAGGATGTAGCTATTACATCTCCTATCCCTGGTACAACGACGGATGTTGTCGAGAAAGCAATGGAGCTTTTACCGTTGGGACCAGTTTTATTTTTGGATACAGCTGGTTTAGATGATAATTCTGTTCTTTCAGAACTGAGAATTAGTAAAACTAAAAAAATATTCGATCGTTCAGATGTGATTATTTTGCTAGTTGAATCACAAGTCTGGACGGAGTATGAAGATGATATTTTATCTCAAGCAAAACAACGTAATATTCCGGTAATTATTGTTGTGAATAAAATTGATTTAGTCGTACCTACGGAAGATTTTAAAAATCAATTAAGTACCAAAGCTGCAAAAATTTTATATTGCTCTTCTCTTGATGTTACGAGTAGAGATAAATATATAAATGTTTTTAAACAGTTTCTTATTGAAGTTTGTCCGGATAGTTTTATAAATCCTCCGAGTTTAATCGGTGATTTGTTGCCTAGTGGCGGATTAGCAGTTATGATTGTGCCTATTGATTTGCAAGCGCCTAAAGGAAGATTGATTTTACCTCAGGTGCAGGCGATTAGGGATATTTTAGATAATGATGCTGCAGTGTTAGTAGTTAAGGAGAGAGAATATGCGCATTTTTTAACCCAATTAAAAAATCCTCCTAACTTAGTTGTTTGTGATTCACAGGTTGTTTTAAAAATGGTTGCGGATACTCCCGAAGATGTTAAATGTACTACGTTTTCTATTTTATTTTCCAGGTTTAAAGGTAATTTAGTCGAAGCTGCAAGATCAGCGGCTGTTCTTAATAGTTTAAAAGCAAATGATAAGATTCTGATTGCTGAAAGTTGTAGTCATCATCCGATAGAAGATGATATTGGACGAGTTAAAATTCCGCGTTGGATTCGGCAATTTGTAGGTGCGGATATTCAGATAGATGTTAGTGCTGGTAGGGATTATCCGGAAAATTTAAAAGATTATAAGTTAATTATTCATTGTGGCGGTTGTATGTTAACACGTCGAGAAATGCTTTTTAGAATACAGAAGGCTAAAGAAGCAAATGTGCCGATAACTAATTATGGAGTCGCAATTTCTGTAGTTCAGGGAGTTATTAAACGTGCTTTAAGCCCATTTCCAGCAGCGTTGGAAGCTTATTTAGAGGAAACAAAAAGGAGGCAGTAAATGGATGTAGCTGTACTTATTCCTTGTTTTAATGAAGAGAAAACAATAGCTAAAGTTGTGGCTGATTTTAAAGAGTATTTACCGCAAGCTAGAATAATTGTTTTGAATAATAATTCTACGGATAAATCTGCTGAATTAGCTTTTAATGCAGGAGCAGAAATAATTTTGATCAAACAAAAAGGTAAAGGATCAACAATTAGAAAAGCAGTGGATTTGATTAAAGCAGATGTTTATGTTATGGTTGATGGCGATGATACTTATTTAGCTAAAGATGTTTTAAAGTTAATGAAGCCAGTTGTTGATGATGATATTGATATGGTTATTGGCCGTAGGGTTAAACTTTCCAAAACCGCGATGAAAGAAGTGAATGGCCTTGGTAATATTATGTTTTCTCTTCTGATTAGTATTTTAGCTAAAAAAAATTTGAAAGATGTTTTATCCGGATATCGAGTTTTTAATTCTAATTTTCTTAAAAATGTTCCTCTTTTGCATAGAGAGTTCGAACTTGAAGTAGAAATGACATTTCAGTCTTTAGTGAAAGGTATGAGAATAAAAGAAGTTGAAGTGGATTATAAGGAAAGACCAGCGGGGAGTAAGAGTAAACTGAACATTTTTAGAGATGGTTTTATGATTTTGGCAACTGTAGTAAATTTATTCCGCGATTTAAAACCTCTAACTTTTTTTGGAGGGATAGCGATAGTTTTATGGCTTATTACTTTAGTTTATGGTTTAATAGTATATTTTGATAATAGGTTAGCTAATTTATTTGATACAGTTGCTTTACTTTCTTTATTTATTGTTGGATGGTTATTAGTTGTTTTAGGTTTTAATCTTCATACAATTAACAGAAGGTTTTCAGAGTTGGTGTATCTAATTAATAGGCAAAAATAATTGATTATGCTGATTGCGTTTATTTTCCTTTTATTGTTGTTTTGGTGGGCTTTCCAAGGATATTTTTTATTTCTTTTAATCGTTATTAAATTTAAGAAAGAAAATAAGAAAGATTTAAAAGCAAGTAACAGAAAATTTAATATAATTGTACCTGTTTATAATGAAGAATCAATTATCGAGGAAAAATTAAGAAATTTACAGAATCTTAAGTATGATAATTTTGAAGTTTATTTTGCAGATGCTTCTATAGATTCTACAACACAGTTCATAGAAAAATTTATTGCTCAAGACCAAAGATTTCATTTAGTGAAAATTTCAAAGCCAGGCAGAAGTAATCAGATCAATACGGTTTTAAGTAACATTCATTCTGATTTTGTTGTTGTGACTGATGCAGATAGTATTTTAGATGCAACTGCTTTGGAAAAATTAGATAAGTATTTTGAAGATAATTCTGTAGGATTTG
Source organism: uncultured Planctomycetales bacterium (assembly GCA_964421615.1). GTDB lineage: Bacteria > Omnitrophota > Gorgyraeia > Gygaellales > Profunditerraquicolaceae > CAYQXW01. The sequence goes on along the minus strand of CAYQXW010000002.1, from coordinate 1,361 downwards.
TTGGTGGGTATGTGGTGCCTTTAAGTAAGTATAAGTTTGATTTACTATTCTGGCAGTCACAGAATACAATGAGAATACTTGAAAGTAGGTATGGTTTTTGTTCAGTTTCTTCCGGGGCTTTTTATTCTTTCCGAAGAGATATTATAGATAAACAAATACCTGCCAATGTTTGGGCGGAGGATATTTATCTGCCGTTTTTTATTAATACTAAAGGTTTTAGGAGTTTGTACGCTCAAGATATTAAAGTTCAGGAGATCCGTAGCCCGGGAAATTTTAAAGATTTAATAATCACTAAAGTGCGTAAGGCAAAAGATAATATGCGCGAGCTTTTTCGTTTTTTGCCTTTAATTGTAAAAATGAAATATCAGTGGTTAATAGTTTTTCTAACAAGGTTTGTGCAGGTTGTTTTATCTCCGCTTATTTGTTTAACTATGTTAGTTATGCTTATTTTAAATATTGAATTATTTAAGTTTTTTACGTTATTTTTAGTATTTGTAATTTGTGCTTCTTTTTTGCAGTTTAATTTCTTAAGAAAATTATCTTTAGAAAAAGCAAAAATAAGTCCATTTTCTCTTATGAAAATATTCTTCATTACTAATATTGTTTTGTTTTTAGCCCTTATTAGTTTGATTTTTAAAAATAAAAAACATTATGTAAAAGTAGGAGTTGTTGCTCCTAAATAGTTGTTTTGCTTACTTGACAACTTATGAAGATATGCTAAACTTATTATGTAAACAATGAAGTAAATGAACATTGACGTTCGCAAGTAATTGCGAGCGTTTGTTGTTTTAAAAGGATAAAGGCGTCCTAGTATACAAAAAAGTATGGTTGTATTCTAGGACGCTTATTTTTTTTAGAGAGATAAAATATGAAAAAAAGTGCTAAACCTGAAATTAGAATAGCTTGTGCGCAGATTAATCCTGTTGTTGGAGACTTAAACGGGAATTTTAATAAGATTCTACATTTTATAGATGAAGCTAAGAAAAAAAATGTTGATATTATTTGTTTCCCAGAGTTAGCTTTAACTGGATATCCGCCAGAAGATTTACTTTTACGGCCAAGTTTTCTAAAAGATAATTTAAATTATTTGGATAAATTAGTTAGCCAGATAGAAGGCATAGTAGTAGTTGTTGGGTTTGTGGATTTTAAAGATAAAAATATTTTTAATGCTGCAGCAGTCATTGAGAATAAAAAAATTAAATTTGTTTATCATAAGATGTTATTGCCTAACTATAGCGTTTTTGATGAGAAACGATATTTTACTTCTGGGATTGAGGCTATGGTTTTTGAATATAAAAATTATAAGTTTGGAGTAAATATTTGCGAAGATATTTGGTTTAAGAATGGTCCTGTTAGAAATC
>CAYQXW010000001.1:0-27114 GCA_964421615.1 uncultured Planctomycetales bacterium | reverse complement strand
CCAGTAGGCTATCATCGCGTTGAGCGACGGAAGAAACAGCGCCGTGAAAGAAGCGCTTGCGCCGTTGGACGTTATCCTTGAAGTGGCTGAAAAAAGCCAGGCGACCGAACCCGCTTCATATAAAGCCCAGAATATGACCGCAAACCCGGCGGCCGTGAGAACCGGAGTGGCAAAAATATTCATCCGCCTTATCATTTCGTTTCCCTTATAGGCAAGATATACGTTGACGGCCCAGAAAAGAAGAAATGAAATGAATTTAGCGTGCGGCACGGCCGATATTATTGGAAAAGTCACGAACAGAGCGCTATATAAGAACTCGCCCCCGATCCAGCAGTTGATGCCGAACCATCCGCACGCGACGCCGGCGCGGAGTATCGCCGGAAAATGCGCGCCTTTCGTTCCGAATGAGGCGCGGCAGAAAACCGGATAGGGAATTCCATATCTGGTGGACGCGGCCCCTATTAAGACCATGGGTATCAGTACTATAAAATTTCCGGCGAATATAGTGAAAATAGCCTGCCACCAATTCATTCCGCTCGTTATCAAACCGGACGCGAGCGAGTATGTGGGAATGCAGATGCTCATACTGATCCAAAGCGCCGCGAAATCGACGTATGTCCAGCCCCGGCTCGCGATCTTTACCGGCCGCAGGTCGTCGCCGTAGAGGCCGCTGCTTTTTAAAAGCGGAAGGGCTTCAGGCGAAAGTTCCGTCATTTGACCTTTTTCGACATTGTATTTTTTATGCATTTTCAGAAGTTTTTGGTGAGCGTCACGATGTTTTTGCCGCCGGATCTTTCGTATTCGAAATCATCCATGAGATTTTTAACGAAATGGATCCCGAGGCCGCCGATATTTCTTTCCATGAGGGGTTTATCTATGTCGGCCGGCGCCGCTGCTTTTAAAGGATCGAATTCGCATCCGCCGTCCTCGATCCTTATTTTTATGGCCCGCTCTTCGCGCGTGACGGTTATTTCGATCTCGTGCCGGCCTTTGTCGGGATAACCGTATGATATAGTGTTGACAATCAGTTCTTCCATGCAGACGTTTATGTCGATGACGGCCTTTTGCGAAACGCCCCATTTTTCGCCCAGGCTTTCAATAAATTCAGCTACTCTGGCGAGTTCCGGAAGTTTATTGCTTATGACCATTTTATTTTCTTCTTTGGTCTTAACAAAAATTTTATAAAGCTCCATCCCCCATAAAGGCAAAGATGCAACTGCAATAACAAACAACCAATCAGTCAAACTTAAAGCTTCAGTTTTAAATATTTTCTGAAAAAACGGAACATAAACAACCATCATCTGCAATGAAAACGAAACAAAATTTGCAGCAATTAATTTCATATTAGTAAAAACGCCTAATTTAAATAATGATTCAACTTGGCTTCTACAGTTAAAAGAATGAAATAACTGCGAACAAGATAGAACTATAAACGCGGCTGTTCTTCCTCTAGCTAACCCTTCTTTTTCAACATACATCACAAAACAAAACGCCAACAAACTGCAAAATGCAATAAACGCACCCTGCATCAACATTAACAACATATTCTTTTTAGTTATAACCGGTTCATTCTGCTTTCTCGGCTGCCTATTCATTATTTTTTTATCAACAGGATCAACTCCCAAAGCTAATGCCGGTAAACCATCAGTAACTAAATTGACCCACAAAATATGTATAGGCAATAATGGTATTGGCAACCCAAATAAAGAAGCACTAAACATTACTAAAATTTCACCGGTATTACATGATAAAAGATAATGAATAAACTTTTTAATATTATCATAAATTCCTCGTCCCTCTTCAACAGCAGAAACAATGGAAGCAAAGTTATCATCAGTTACAACCATATCAGAAACTTCTTTTGTTACATCTGTTCCTGTAATCCCCATAGCCACGCCAATATCTGCCTCTTTAACTGCTGGAGCATCATTAACCCCATCGCCAGTCATTGCCACAACCTGGCCCTTTTTACGCCAAGCTTTAACAATTCTCAACTTATGCTCTGGAGAAACACGCGCATAAACAGAAATTTTTTCAATTTTTTCTTTCAATTCATCATCAGAAACTTTATCTAACTCTTCTCCTGTCATAGCTAAAGATTCCTGATGAAAGAAACCTAAACTTTTTGCAATAGCAACGGCTGTATTCTTGTGATCACCTGTTATCATAACTGTACGAATACCTGCGCTTTTACAAATTTTAATCGCTTCGCGAACTTCATCTCGAGGAGGATCAATCATTGCAACAAGCCCAACAAAAACTAAATTATTCTCTATTGCGCAAACGTCATATTTATCCCGAGGATTATCAATATTTCTATATGCTATCGCTAAAACACGCATTGCATTATTAGCAAATTCCATATTTTTATTTAATATCTTTTCTTTATCGGGAGCAATCAATTCACGAATAGAACCATTATCCAATATTTTAGTACAATCATTAATCAACATATCCGGCGCACCTTTGACAAAAGCAAAAATATTATCACTTTTATCTCTTCTTACAATAGTCATCTTCTTTCTTTCAGAATCAAAAGGAATTTCCTCTACAAAAACATAATTTTTTTCTTCTTTCTCTTTCCAAATATCTACTTTAGCACTCACGGTTAACAAAGCTGCCTCTGTAGGGTCACCAACAATTTTAGTATTATCTTTATCTACAACTAACATCGCACCATTACACAGAACAGAACAACTTAATAACTTTTCTAAATCAACATATTTTTTTAAATCAATATTTTTATCCCCAGCTAATATTTGCCCATTCGGATTATAACCAATACCTGTAACCTTAAAACTATTATTTAAAGTATACAAAGCTTGCACAGTCATTTCATTTTTAGTCAAAGTCCCTGTTTTATCAGAACAAATAACTGTTGCACATCCAAGAGTTTCAACAGAAGGCAACTTACGGATTAACGCATTACGTTTAACCATTCTCTGCACACCTAATGCCAATGCAATAGTTACTACTGCAGGCAACCCTTCCGGAATAGCCGCAACTGCAAGGCTAACAGAAGTTAAAAATAGTTCAATTAGATGGTCTTTAGAAATACCTTCTCGAATAATACCCAAAATAAAAACTAATCCCACAAGAATAAAACAAATAACTACAATTCTTTTACCGAACTCTTCTAATTTTTTCTGTAACGGCGTCTCTTCAGTTTTAATATCTTGTATCATACCGGCAATCTTACCTAATTCCGTATTCATTCCCGTATGAAAAACTAAAGCTCTGGATTTACCACTAGAGACAGAAGTTCCTAAATAAACCATATTCGCCCTATCTGCCAAAGATACTTCTTTTTCTTCCAACGCTAATGAAGTTTTCATAACCGGAGTTGATTCTCCAGTTAAACTTGCTTCCAAAGTAGCAAAATTCGAACTCGCCCAAACCAAACGGCTATCCGCTGGAACATAATCACCAGCTTCTAACTCCACTAAATCTCCAACAACAATTTCAGAAGATGGAATCAGTTTATTTTTCCCATCGCGAATAACTTTAGAATTTGGAGCAGAAAGTTTTTTTAAAGCGGCCAATGATTTCTCTGCACGATATTCCTGAATAAACCCTAAAATTGCATTAAGAACCACAATTGCAACTATAGCTAACGCATCAACCCATTCTTTTAAGAATCCTGAAACTAATGCTGCCCCAATTAAAATCCACACGATAAAATCTTTAAACTGGTCAATAAATATTTCTAACGGAGTTATTTTTTTGCCTTCTTTTAAAACATTAGGGCCATACTTTTCTAATCTCGCCTTTGCTTCTACATTAGAAATCCCGCTGTTAGAATTACTATTCAACACTGCTTCAACATCGTTAATCTCCTGATGCCAGACTAATTTCATATAAACCCCTCTTAGTTAAATATAATCAATTATTAAATTTACCAGGTATCTCTTTTTTACAAAATTTACAAATACCCTGCTCAATATTATTTTCTAAAATAGTAAAACCATTTCTTTTAACCAGAATTTCTTTGCAACTAGAACAAACTGTATCATTATTCCAACCATAAGCATTACCGACATAAACATAATTCAATCCAGATTCATGCCCGGTTTTTTCAGCAATTTTTAATATCCGATCTCCTGTTGCGCTTAAATCGTCATACTTATAATTCGGAAAAAATCTAGATATATGCCACGGAATACTTTTATCTACCCCAGCAATAAATTCCGCAATATTCCTCAACTCTTTTTCATTATCATTTTGTTTTGGCACAACTAACGTGGTAACTTCAACCCAAATACCAAGTTTCTTCATTAAGCGAATCGAATTTAAAACTGGCTCCAATTTCCCTGCACAAATTTTTTTATAAGATTCGTCCTTAAAAAATTTAAGATCTATATTTGCCGCACTTAAATAAGGGGCAATCATTTCAATAGCTTTTGCACTCATAAATCCATTAGTCACAAAAATATTCGCTAGTTTCCGCTCAAACGACCGTTTAGCAACATCCAACGCAAACTCAAAAAAAACTGTAGGTTCAGTATAAGTGAAAGATATACTCTGACATCTATACTTCACTGCTTCTTCAACAATCTGTTCACAAGTAAATTCTTTTTCTGGCAAACTTATCTGCTGATCCTTACGCAACTGGGAAATTTCCCAATTTTGACAAAAATGGCACCTAAAATTACAACCCACTGAAGCAATAGAAAAACTTTTTGAACCAGGTAAAAAATGGTACAAAGGTTTTTTCTCTATCGGATCAGCATGAGAAGAAATGATATTCCCATAAACATGCGTATATAGCTTACCTTCTAAATTCTGTCTTACACCACAAAATCCAAATTTGCCTACTTCAACCAAACATTCATGCGCACAAAGCAAACACTTAACTTTTTTATCTTCCTGTTTTTCATAAAGTAACGCTTCTTTAATCATATTTTTAAATTAAGTCTACTTTATATTCTATACTCTTGCGCTTTTAAATCATCAATTGCTGCAACATTAAAAAGACTTTTCTGGTTATTCAATAAATCTTTACAGCTCACAACTAACTCTTTTTTATCACAATACCGACAAACAATCGCTGCTGCCAACTCTAAATTTTCCTTCTGCGCCTGACCTATTACTAAAGCAGTCGGACCAGCAACTTCTTCCGGAGGTTCCAATAAAAAATTTCCGCAACCAGATAATCTTGTAATTGCATCATTATCTCTTAAATTCCTACCTACAATCAATTTAATATTATCTGCTAATTTAAAATGTCTACCGTATTTCAAAAGTTCAATATTATTTAAATCATATGTACCGAACTTTAAAAGATCGCGAAACCTTTTCGCATACTGAACATCAGTTAACAAACAACCTCCAGCTGGCTGCGCAAATTCTACAATCCCTAAAGTAATCGCTAAATCAATCTGGTTTCTTCTTCCTCTACCCGCAAAATCAAATAAGTTATTCCTGTCTACCCACCCATTTTTTTCTGGAATAGTTTCCTCAAGATGTTTTGCACAAAGCGGCCTTAAGTTTATTCCTTCAACATCTGCTTCTTTATCAATCTTCAACATCGTTCTTAAATGCTGAGACATCTGCCTCTGGCCTAAAACTTCTCCGGTAACTAAAAAAGATGCACCTGTATCCAGCATCATCTGCTTAGCTTTTTTTAACATATAAATTCGACAATCAATACACGGATTAACATTTGCGCCAAACCCATGTTTAGGTTTTTTAACCATATCCAAAAAATCCTGCCCTAAATCTATAACTTGAAAATCTATCGACTGTTGAGAAGTCAAATTACGGATATACTCTTCTTTAGTCACAGCCCCCTTATCAAGCATATCAAAAGGAGTTCTAAAATAAACTCCCATAACATCAATATTCATATCTTTAATTATTTTCGCTGCTAAAATACTGTCTAACCCACCGGAAATTAACGCAATTGCTTTCATTATCTTATCCCCAAATTAAGAACAACACCTACAATAATACCTATCCCTACCATTAAAAGAACTGCTTTTAAAAAATAACGAATCCCTAATTCTTTTAACAACACGATAAAAGTCGCGATACACGGAAATGATATTGCAAGTAAAGTAACCGAAATAAAAAGTTGTTTAGCGCTCAAATGCAACGGTACAAGCATAGCCACTGCAACATCTTTTCTTAATAACCCCATAACTAAAGCGATAACAGATTCTTTTGGTAAACCAAATAAACCTTGAATAACAGGAGAAAAAATATTTGTAACAGCATTTAATAGATTAAAATAAAATAGGATATTTACAAATAAAACTCCCAATAGAACTAAAGGAAAAGCTTCCAGCAAAAAACCAAAAATTCGACTAAAAATCTTTTTCAGCAATAACCATACTGGAGGAAATTTGTATGAAGGGATCTCTATCAACAATTCTGGACTATCACCCTTCATTATTTTATTCAAGAAAAACCCTAATACTAACCATAAAAAAAATAAAACTCCATAAACACCAGCAACATAAAATCCGGAAATTTTCCCGAGTAGTCCTAAAATCATCGCTTGTAAAGTAACACACGGTACGCCTATAGAAATTAACACAGATACAATAAATCTTTCGCGCTTAGATTCAAGCATACGTGTTGAGATAATACCAGGAACATTACACCCAAACCCTAAAAGGATAGGAATAATCGCATAACCATGAAGTCCAAGTTTATGAAAAATATTGTCTAAAAGCAATGCAAACCGCGGTAAAAACCCAATATCTTCCAACAAACTCAAAACCATATAGAAAGATATAATATATGGCAAAACCATTGCGATTTCTATATAAGGAGCAGTCGTTAACACACCCATAGATTGTTCAAAATCTATTTTACCGTTAATTAAATCCCCTATAAATAAATGGTGCCAAAAACCATCTCCGCCTAAATAATTACTTAAATTAACTAATACAGGCTGATAAAAATCAAAAAATAAAGGATCAAAAATTTTTTCGATTAAAAACTTCGCGAACAAAGTGATTACTTTAAAAGAAGAAAACAAAACAACACCTGCAACTAAAAAGCCAGTATATGGATTAATTGAAATATCCTCTAAAACTTCTCTAAAACTATGATGTTTATGTGTTAATTTCTGAACTGACTCTACAATTTTTCCTATTTCTACCCAACGCTGTTCATGAGTTCTAGAAACAACTTCCTTTTTTTTAGCTTGCTTAATTTTATCTATAATATTTTTTATACCGTTGCCTGTAACCGCACAAGTAAAAACAACCGGAACATCTAAAATCTCCTGCATTTTTTCAATATCAATCTGAATACCGCGATGCTTCATTTCATCACACATATTCAAACATAAAACTAAAGAAAAACCTTGCTCTAAAAGCTGTAAAGTCAAATAAAGATTTCTTTCCAAATTAGTAGAATCAATAACATTAAAAATTACAACTTCATCTTTATTTTCTTTAGCTAAAACTTGCGACACCAATTCATCCGCTTTAGATTCCCCTTCTAAAGAATAAATACCAGGCAAATCTAAAATTTCAATTTTTGCAGATTCATATTCAATCAAATCTTTCGTTACTTCAAGAGTAGTCCCTGCAAAATTAGACACAACAGTATGAACGCCAGTTAATCGCGAAAAAACAAGGCTTTTTCCGACATTAGGATTACCGACTAAATAAATCTTCTTAATCATTCTACCTCTAAAATTATTTTACTAGCAGTGCTATATCCTAAAGCTAAAACTGTCCTCGAAACTCTTAAAGCAATAGGACCACGCATTAAAAACTGGCTAATTTTGACTACCTCTTTGCCAGGATAAATTCCCATACTCATCAGTTTATCCTGTAAATTTTTTGAAAGATTTATTTCAACAATACGCGCTTTTAGTTTAGGTTTAATTTCTGCTAAGCTTAATTTTCTCATAGGCTACAATATAAAAATAAAGGAAATCTTAAAAAGGGATACCCCTAATTAAGACTTCCTCTAAATTATTTTCTGACGTGAATATTATCCTAAATTAGGTTTTCTTCCCTTATTTGCTTTTTTAGAACGCCAGTTCAATTTTCCTCTACGTTTTCTCTTTCCCATTTTCCTACCTCTTTCTTTTAGTATTTGTAATATTTTAACGGAATATTCTGCGTAACATATCTCATTGATTCAATTATACAAATTCTGATCGCTTTTTCCATAGGAGAATTAGCAAAAACATCTAACCCTGATCCTAACTTCCAATTAGTAATAACTCCCCCCATAATATCACCATTCATATCCGTAGCTCGACCAGAAATACTTGTCGTCGCAACAATTTCAGATGTAACCGCATCTGCAATTTTTATCTCTAAAGTCATATGCGCTTTACTTAAAGACGCACCCAACAACCCACCTAATAATCCACTATTGACTCCACCACCACCTCCAACTCCAGCGCTACCACCTGAAGCTTGAGGTTCAAATTCAACAACACTGGCAGAAACAATTAAATCTGCAGTTTCAACTTTATCTTTATTACCATTACCTACTAAATTCTGTCTTTCAATAATAGAAAATTTATTACTATTGATTAATAAATTAACTAACATCTCTCGTAATCCAAATCCTATATCACTAGAAGCTTTAGCAGCTTTAAGTTCAAAATCAGCTATAGTAATCCGTGATTTTAAACCAGAATATACAGGCAATAATGATTTATCTTGAGATTTATCAACAATAGCTGCATTTTTAGGAACAGTTGCACATCCACCAATAAAAAAAATTATTAACAATAACTTAAGCACATTTTTAATCATATCTTAGTTACATTCCCAGTAATATTACCAACGATTACATCGCCACTTAAATTGGGTTCATTATTGTTTTTATCTTCTGCTCTTTCTTCCTTCTTAAATACACTTTTCAACTTATCTATTATCCTGGAATTAAAAACATCTATAGCCTTAAACAAAGAATCCTTACTCGCCAAAACAATATCTACATTTAAAGCGCTAGACGAAGATTCTATAAACCCAATAACTTGACCGTTATCAACATTAATTATTTTGCCTGTAACATTTGCAAAACAAGTACGAGTATCAGCATTAGACCCAGATTTACTTAAAGATACAATGGATTGTCCAATAATTGCTAAATTCGCACCAGACTTACTCGCCAATTTTAAAAAACTCGCATCAGTTCCATTGCGTGGCTTAAATACTTTTTCGTTCTTCAATAAATCTAATAAACTCACAGGATTTATAACCTGAAAACCTGTTGCCTCCAGCTTATTAGCAATCTCTTTTTCGCTTACAGAATAATCCATTTCATTAATCCACCAAGAAAATTTACTATTATCAATACTCTGTTCCGTAATAAAAATTATTATTTTTTCCGGCTGCGTAACTGTTTGAGCAAAAACAGGAGACGCAAAAAACATAAAAAAGACTATTATATTTATTAATTTAATCATAAATTATTATAAGTTATATACTTATTATAGAAAAAAGACTTACTATGTCAAGCTTATTTGGAATTTTTAAGCAGATTATACAAATTTACTTAATAAACAAACATTCTTTAATAACATTTTCGGTTTTTTTGCCATTAACTCTTCTGTTGTACTGGATCCAGTATTAACCGCTATCATATTAACTTTAGCTCTATTTCCAGCTAAAACATCAATAACCATATCTCCAACATAAACAGTTTCAATAGGTTTTATCTTAAATTTACACATAATATTCTTAATAATTTCCGGATGAGGTTTCATATTCTTTACTTTATCACCACATAAAACCATATCAAAATATTTTTCGATCCCTAAATGTTTTATTAAAATTTTTGAAAATTTTGTTGGACGATTACTCGCTACCGCAATTTTCAAACCTTTATTTTTTAAATATTTCAGCAATTCTTCTACTTTAGGGAACAACTTGCTTTTTTGCACTAAACTGTGTTTATGATGTTTTCGATATTCATTTAAAACTTTATCCACATCACATTGTCCAACAAAAGGTTCAAGTAATTTTCTATCCCCACCACCAACTGCTCTTTTAATCACTAAATGATTCTGAAGCTTTAATTTAAATTTACGCATCACAAAATTAAAACTTTCATAAATAGCTGGATATGCATTAATTAACGTACCATCTAAATCAAAAATAACTAATTTTATATTTTCAAGTTTTTTATTTTTCATTATTTAATAATTACTTAAAATTTAAAAAGGCAGGATTGTAATCCTGCCTTTATTTTTATATTTATTACTTTGTTTCTGGAACTGCTGGAACAACTGCTGCTTCTGGAGCTGCTTCTTTAGCTTTTTCTACAACAGGTTGTTCAGTAATATTCGTATTTGCATTTACAGGTGCCTGAGGTTCAGCATCAGTTAATTCTTCTACTTTTACCACGCTAATACTTTTAGCAAAAGCTTTATCAGAATTCATCAGATAATCGACACTCACTGTATCTTGAGTCTTGATTTCATTTAAATCTTTAACATTTTCAAATACAGTTTTATCGTCTGTATAAATAGCCATTTCTTTTTCGGTATCTGAATCATAATCTACATATTTCACTAAAAAACTTTTTTCAGCACCATTTAAAGAAACAACTTCTCCCCACAACCATTCTACTTCATCATTAGCATTTTTTACTGCTGGAGCCTGACTATTCTCCTGAGCAAAAATAAAGCTACCACTTAAAAGAAGAAATGAAACGACTAAGCCAACCACCATTACTGACCTCTTGTTCATTTGACACCTCCTTGAATTTAAGCTTAACACGACTAAATATTTCTGTCAATTTAAATTGCTTTTTCGAAACTATTTTTTGCAATATAATTCATACTTAGGTTTTAAAGCTTTATATAAAGATACTGCCAAAATTATTTTCAATAAATCTCCTGGGATAAAAGGAACAACTCCCATTACAAAAGCTTTTCCCATTGACAATCCTAAAAGGATCTTTAACCACAACATACCGCTCAAAAGAATAATCCCATCAGCAATAACAAAAGAAGAAAAAAGCGCAAAATTAGATTTAAAATATTTTTGCATTTTAGCTAAAAATAATGATGCCAAAACAAAACCCATTATATATCCACCTGTAGGACCAGCTAAATAAGCAACTGCGCCAATAGCTAAACTAAAAACAGGCAATCCTAATAATCCTAAAGAAATATAACTCATTTGAACTCCCAACCCTGAATATCCAGTCAACAAAGCCGCACTTAACAAAACAAAAACTGTCTGCAAAGTAATTGGAACCGGGCTAAAAGCTAAAGGAATTCTTAAAAAACCAGATAAACTAATTAATAAAACAAAACAAACAAAAACAGCACAACTATTTAAAGCTTTACTGTTTACAGCCTTTTTTGAAAACAACAATTCCATATTTCTCTCCTTGATCATTTTTTATAATGCAATATATTATAACTTTTTTTCAGAAATAGTAAAGTATTTGCTATATATTAATTTATTCTTTTGCAATTGCTAATAAAATGATACCTGCTAAAATAAAAAACAAACCACAGCTACCTTTAAATAAAGCTACTACAAAACTCCACCATTTTATAATCGAAAAAACACCTAATCCTAAAAAAACCATACCAATCAAAACCTTAATTGCTGCAGAAATATTTTTCTTTGCTTTATCTTCTTTTACAGCCATATTTCCTCCTCGAACTTTATCTTTTTTCCTGTGCTTTCCATCTCTTATGAATCCATCCCCACTCACCAGGATATTTACGCACATATAATTCTATAATATCAGTAATCTGCTGAACATTCTTAACAATAGCATCATTTTCATCATTGCCTTTTAATAATTCTAACGGAACATCAAAAACAATTTCATGAGTATTGTCTTTTTGCCTTACTATAAAAACTGGCAACAAAACTGCATCAGTACGTTGAGCAAAAATCACCGGCCCAGTTGCAGTAGCAGCTTTTTTACCAAAAAAATTCACAAAAACTCCGCCTGTACCAAAATTCTGGTCCAGCGGTAAAAAAACAATCTCATTATTACGCAAACTTTGAATAGTATTATTAACACAAGTATTCCTAGGAATGCTATAAATAGCTTTAATTCCCATTTTCCTTCTTTCTGACTCAAACATCTCTTCTACTTTAGCATCTTTCATTGGACGCATAATCGCACCCACTTTATATCCAGCCTGACTTAATCTTCCAATCATCAACGGAAAATTGCCAAAATGAGCACTTACAAGAATAACACCTTTGCCTTTTGCCAAAGCATTATCTAATCTCTCTTTATTTACAAATCTTACTTTTTCAGATATAAGCTGCTTATTATTCATATAAATAGCTATTTCTACTCCAGACTTTGCCATACTTATAAAACAATTTTTCGCAATATTCACTATTTCCTTTTTGCTCTTTTCTTTTGAAAAAGCAAAATTTAAACTTTCCAATGCAATTTTTCTCTGTTTAGAAGCAATATAAAAACCCAGCGTCCCCATAACATTAGCAAAAGTAAAAAGAAATTTAAAAGGGATTATTTTCACAAGATTAAGACAAACAGTTAAAGCAATTCTTCCCAAAGAATAAATAAAAGTTTTACGAATTTTTTTAAAGTCCATTATTTTTAGTTTTTAAAGTTTATAAGAAATTTTTCTCAACAACCCTTTACGCCATTCGATATCATCTTTATTTTCAACACCTTTTGGCTTTGCTCCATCAATTACACCAATAATACCGCGTCCCTGCTCAGACTCAACAATCAAAACTTCCACGGGATTAGCAGAAGCACAATAAATATGGCAAACTTCCGGAACATTTTTAACCGCATTTAGAATATTAATCGGATAGGCGTTACCTAAAATTATTATAAAAGTATGCCCCGCCCCTATTTCTAAAGCATTCTCTGCCGCAAGTTTTTTCAACTCTTCATCAGTGCCTTCCACTCTGATTTTACAAGATCCAGAAGCTTCAACAAAAGCTACTCCAAACTTGATCCCCGGCACACTACTCACAATAACTTCATATAAATCTTCAACTGTCTTAATAAAATGACTCTGCCCGATTATAATATTAAGCTCATCAGTTTTTTTTATTTTAACTATTTTTATCTCCACGACAGCTCCTTTATATTACAAAATTAGATGGGATAGTCGTATGCTTAGGAATAATAATAATCCCGTTTTTAATAACACAAAATTCATTCTCAAAATCTTGTACATTTTTCTTATTTATAAGTTTTACATTATCGCCCATTCTCACATTTTTATCAACAATTGCTTTTTTGATAACGCAATTCTTACCGATACCTAAAGAAATAGGTTTCCTCGGAGCATTAACTCTCCTAATAACATTCTCCTCATAAAAATCATTACCCATAACAATTGAATCATCTATTTGTGTACCGGATCCTATTTTACTGCGTAACCCAATAATTGAATGATTGATTTTAGAATCTTCAATAATCGCACCTTCACCTATATCGGAACGCTGAATAAAACTATTACTGATTTTACTTAAAGGCAAAAATCTTGGTCTTGTAAAAAACTGCCAATCTTCATCGTATAAGTCCAACGGCGGATTATCACTCAAAAAAGCTAAATTCTCCTCATAAAAAGACCGTATTGATCCAATATCTTTCCAATAACTTTTATGCACAAAAGCACTCATCTTAATTTTATTCGCTGCCAAAGCTTCCGGAATAACTTCTTTTCCAAAATCAGTTTTATTATTGCTTCTTAATAAATTAAACAAAACATCTTTATTAAATAAATAAATCCCCATAGACGCAAGATATCTTTCTTTCCCGTCAACTTTCAAAGCAATATCCTTTATCTCTTTTTTGTCTTTAGGTTTCTCCACAAATTTATTAATTCTATAATCTTTATTAATACCAATAATCCCTAGTTCACTGGATTCTTCTGCGCTAACAGTATTGCAAGCAATAGTAATTTCTGCTTTTTTACTCATATGAAATTTAAAAAGTTCTTCAAAATTCATACGGTACAATTGATCTCCTGATAAAATCAAAATATGATTTATTCTCGAATCATTAAAATGCTTCAAACATTTTCTCACAGCATCAGCAGATCCTTGAAACCATTCACCTTGCTCATTAGATTGTTCAGCGGCAATGATTTCTACAAACCCGCCGGAGAAAGCATCTAGTTTATACCCTCGAAAAATATGTTTATTTAAAGAACCAGAATTAAATTGCGTAAGAATAAAAATCTTATGTATTCCAGAATTCAAACAATTACTAATAGGTATATCTATAAGCCGATATTTTCCTACTAACGGCACTGCCGGTTTAGCTCTATATTTAGTTAAAGGATAAAGCCGAGTACCTCTACCTCCACCCAAAATAACACTTAAAACATCTTTCATAATAAACTCCCTATTAAAATTATTGCGTCTATATTATATTTTTTATTAATGATAGTCAAGACCTTCAATGAAACATTATATCACTTTCTTATAAAACAATCGAGAGTAAAAATTAATTGCATTTTTTTAAATTAAATCCTATAATTGATTTATGCAAACCAATCCTTCGCAAGATAAATACAAAAAAATCTCGCAAATACTTCTTACAATTCTTATTTTAAATTGGGCAGTTGCTTTAATAAAAATATTTTACGGTCTTGCCACTAGATTTTCAAGTATGACTGCGGATGGATTCCATTCCCTTTCAGACGGAGCATCAAACATTATCGGACTAATTGGAATTTTTTTTGCATCTCAACCAAAAGACAAAAACCATCCTTACGGGCATAAGAAATTCGAAACCTTCTTTTCATTGGGAATTTCTGTTTCTTTAGGAGTTGTTTGTTTTAATTTGGCAAAAGAAGGAATTCAAAGATTTTCTAAAGGTGAAGTTCCACAAGTTGATTTTTTAAGTTTTGTCGTAATGATACTAACTTTGGGTGTGAATTTCTGGGTCATGAATTATGAATTCAAAAAAGGCAAAATATTAAAGAGTGATATTTTAGTTTCCGATTCTTTGCATACAAAAGCGGATATTCTCACATCAATTTCTGTAATATTTGCATTAGCATTAACTAAAATGGGATTTCCTATCGTCGATCCAATTATTACTATAGTAATCTCAGTTTTTATAGGTTATTCTGCTTTTGGCATTGCCAAAGAAAGCTGTAATGTTTTATGTGATTCTGCAGTTATATCCGACGAAAATAAAATTTCAGAAGTTGTATTATCTGTTAAAGGCGTGAAATCCTGCCACAAAATCAGAACCCGTGGACGTAGTGATGATATTCATATTGATCTGCATATACAAGTAAACCCCTCAATGCATATAGAACAAGCTCACCAAATTAGCAATCAAATTGAAGAAGAACTGAAAAAAAAGATTGATGGAGTAACTGACGTAGTAATTCATATTGAACCACTGAATCAATAATTAAACCCCTAAATTATAATCCTTTAAGAATAAACCACAAACCTATACTAGCAATAATTCCCATAAAACCACCGAAATAAAAAGGGGTTTCCGCACCGCCATATTTCCATAATAATCCTGCAATTATAGACGCTGGCAACAACCCGATTCCAACTAACATAGCATGCAGCCCCATAACTGTAGCTTTTAAATTAACAGGCGAAATATCTGCCACTAAAGCTTTTTCAACCCCTTCGGTAAAAGCCATATACAAACCATATACTGCAAATAAAACCCAAAAAGCATTTGCATTACGGTTAACAGCAAAACCGATATAAACTAAACCATAAAATAAGTATCCTAGAACCAATAATTTTTTCCGTCCGATTTTATCTGATAATTTTGCAGCAGGATAAGCAAACAAAAGGTAAAAAACATTATAAACCAAATAAAACAATATAACTTTTGGTAAAGGATTACCTAACGCTTTTGCTTTTAATAATAAAAACTGGTTAGAAGAATTACCCAAAGTAAAAATAAACGTAAAAATCAGAAAAAACTTCAACCTTTTATCAAGACTCGACCATTTCAATTCAATTTTTTTAGGTTTGGTTTCAATATTAAATTCAACTTTATTTTTTTCTTTAATCAAAAACAAAATAAAAACACCTAAAGCAGCAGGAATAAGAGAAAACAAAAACACATTGCGCATCTGCCCTTTATATTCAACAACCAAATAATAAGCAATGATTACACCGATTAAAGCACCTAACGTATCCATCGCCCGATGTAACCCAAAAGCCGCTCCCCTTTTTTCTGGAGCAGTTGTTTCTGCAATTAAAGCATCACGAGGCGCAGTCCTAATCCCTTTACCAAAACGATCTACAATCCGCCCGAATAAAACATACCCCCAGCTAGTAGAAATATACAAAAAGAATTTTCCTAAAGTTGAAAACGTATACCCGAAAATTGTAAAAGGCTTTCTTAATTTTATTTTATCAGACCAGTATCCAGAAAAAAACTTCATAAAACTTGCTAAACTCTCTGCTACTCCCTCAATCACACCTAATATCGCAGGACTTGCGCCTAATTGAGCAACTAAAAATATAGGAAGAATCGGATAAACCATCTCGGTAGAAATATCTGTCAGTAAACTTGTAATACCTAATAAAATTATGTTTAACATTTATTCCTCAATCTAAAATTTTTACCTACTAAAAATCCGCTAAAAACAAAACACAACAAAATAAACCAGTCACCATAAATAGTATATAAAGTTTTACGGGTAGAATCAATTCTAATTTTTTGAGTTAATTTCCCTTCAATAAAAATTTCTTTTTTATTCCCATCTTTAACAACAGACACAACTCGGCCATTAGCATCTATAAAAGCAGAAATACCCGTATTAGCCGCGCGAACTAAAGGAACTTTATTTTCAACAGCTCTAAATATTGAAGCCTGTAAATGCATATAAGGAGCAGAGGTCTTCAAATACCAACCGTCATTAGTAATATTCACTAAAAACTGAGCGCCTTTTTTAACAAATTTTCTCGCTAAATTAGAAAAACAATCCTCGATACAAATAAGTACAGCAAATTTATTCACAACTTTTTCTTTTAAATTATCTACTTCAAATATTTCGTATTTTTTCCCTGGTTCAATTTCTCCAATAGGAGCTATAGTTTCTAAAAAAGGAAAAATTTTTCGCAACGGAATATATTCACCAAATGGAACTAAATGTAATTTATCATACTTACTTACTTTATTTTCACTCAATAATATTGCACTATTGAAATAAAGATCCTCTTCCCGAGTAACCGCACCTATTAAAAGGTTGCTTTTAGAATCCTTTAAAAAATCTCCAAAAGCTTCCGGTTTATTTAAATCTACCTGCAAAATTACAGGCCAAGAAGCTTCAGGCCAAATCACCAACTGAGAATCCTCTTGCAACGCAGCTAAAGTTAATTTAACATATTTATTTATAATATCTTTTCGCTTTGCAGGATCCCATTTATCTTCTTGAGAAATATTCCCTTGAATTAAAGATATATCTAAATATTTTTTTATTTCTTTTTTTTCGGAGTATCTTATCTGATAAAAACCATACAACAAAACAGCACTAAAAATAATTATTAACCCGATCCAATGATAAATTTTTATCCTTTTGCCTATAACTTCTTTTAAAAAAATATTCACTAAAACAATTAAAAAAGAAACACCCCAAGGCCCAAAAATATCAGCAATCTGAATTACCATTAAATTCTGACTTTGGCTATAACCTAATAAAGACCACGGAAAACCAGTTAAACATATGCCTCTTAAATATTCACAACATGCCCACACAGCTGAAATAAAAAAAACTTTAGCAACAACAAACTTCCCTAAATTTACACTACTAACCACCACTCCCCATAAAGCAAAAAACAAAGTTAAATACAAAACTAAAAATATCAACCCAACTAATGTTACATGAATAATCCAATAAACATTAAAAACCCAAAAAACTAAACCAAAAATAAAGGACAGAAGAAAACTTACTCTTTTCTTCTGTCCTTCAATAGCGAATAAAACAGGAATCATTGCTACCCAAGCAAAAAACCAAAAATTTACCCGAGGAAACGATAACGCAAGCAATATCCCAGATAATACAGATAATAATATTCTATAACTAAATCTCAACCGTTGATCCCACAACATTTTTTAAATTTTTTCCCCGAACCACAAGGACAAGGATCATTTCGTCCAACTTTATCATTTGCAGCATTAACTTGAGTCTGCACTTTTTGAGGCTGACTGGAAGAATGCTCTGCTTCTTTCTGAATACTTGCAGATTTATTAACTTCCGGGTGAACCATCTGCTGATTATCAGCATGAAAAACTGTTTTAACCCGTTCTTCTTTTACCGGTTGAAGTTTATAAATCATTTCAACAGCTTCATCATCAATCCCATCCATCATTATACTAAAACAAGAAAAAGCTTCTTTTTTGTATTCGATCAACGGATCCCGATGCCCATAAGCTCGCAGCCCAATTCCTTCTCGAAGTTTATCCATCGCGTAAAGATGATCTTTCCACTTACTATCCATAATCTGTAGAAAAACCATTCTTTCCATATGGCGGGAAAGTTCAGTTCCAATCCGCTTTTCTTTTTCTTCATAAAAAGCAATCACTTTATCATTTAAATCTTTTTTTAAATCATCTCTATTCTTACCATCAATATCGGAATTAGTTATACTCACTCCAAATTTCATTCCCACTGCAGAAATAAGCTGCTTAACTTTTTCCTCATCAGTAACTTTTGA
This sequence comes from uncultured Planctomycetales bacterium, assembly GCA_964421615.1. GTDB lineage: Bacteria > Omnitrophota > Gorgyraeia > Gygaellales > Profunditerraquicolaceae > CAYQXW01. The sequence goes on along the minus strand of CAYQXW010000001.1, from coordinate 8,515 downwards.
TTCCTCTTGTTCTTCTCTAAAAAAATCCTCAACAAAACTATCAACAATTTTTTCAACAATAAAATATATCTGTTCTTTAAGGTTAGAACCGCCTAAAATATCCCGACGCTGTCCATAAATAACTTCTCTTTGTTTATTCATAACATTATCATATTCAAGCAGCTGCTTACGTATTTCAAAATTATGCTGTTCTACTCTTTTCTGGGCGACTTCCAAAGAACGGCTGACTAAAGGATGCTCAATTACTTGCCCTTCTTCAAAACCAAATGTTCCCATAAGCCCTTTTAATTTATCAGAACCGAACAAACGCATTAAATCATCTTCTAATGAAATATAAAATCTTGAAGCGCCTGGATCACCTTGACGTCCACAACGACCTCGCAGCTGGTTATCAATACGGCGAGATTCATGACGTTCTGTACCTAAAACATGCAATCCCCCAAGATCCACAACTTTATTGTGCTCTTCTTTAGCTTGATTTTTAAATCTTTCTTTTACTTTTACATATTCTTCTTCATAATTCAGATTTGCTTCCCCGGAATTTACTTTTTGAGTCATTAAACTTCTTGCTAAAAATTCAGGGTTCCCTCCTAATAAAATATCTGTACCTCGACCCGCCATATTGGTAGCGATTGTAACTCCCTTATATCGACCTGCCTGAGCAACTATCTGCGCTTCCATCTCATGGTATTTAGCATTCAACACTTGATGCTGCACACCTTTTCTTTTTAGTAACTCTGAAAGCAGTTCAGATTTCTCTATAGAAATAGTTCCCACTAAAACCGGTTTACCTTTTTTATACAGCTCAGAGATTTCATTAACAACTGCATCAAATTTTTCTTTTTCCGTCCGATAAATTGAATCCGGAAAATTCTCACGAATCAACGGCCTATTTGTCGGCAACGTTACAACTTCCAATCTATAAATCGTTTTAAACTCACTGGCTTCAGTATAAGCTGTACCTGTCATCCCTGCTAACTTTTCATACATTCTAAAATAATTCTGAAAAGTAATTGTAGCTAAAGTCTGGTTTTCTCTTTCTATTTTCATTCCTTCTTTAGACTCAATCGCCTGATGCAATCCGTCAGACCAACGTCTTCCAGGCATCAATCGTCCAGTAAACTCATCAACAATAATTACCTGGTTATCTTTAACTATATAATCCTTATCTTTCCTGAAAAATTCTTTAGCTCTCAAAGCCTGATTAATATGGTGTTTTAATTCCATAGTTTCAAAACTATATAAATTATCTACGCCCCAATATTTAGCAGCTTTTGCTTCCCCTTCTTCACTCAAGGAAATAGTCTGAGCTTTTTCATCTGCAACATAATCAAACCCAACAGATAAATCTTCGCCTTTATGTTTTGCATCAATCTCATCATTTTCAGTAATTCTTCTACCTTTTAATTTTTCTGCAATTGTTTTTGCAGTATAATATTTATCTGTCGACTCTTCCGCTGCTCCAGAAATAATTAAAGGAGTCCTAGACTCATCAATCAAAATTGAATCAACCTCATCAACAATTGCATAATAATGTTCCCGTTGAACAACATCTTCAATAGAATACTTCATATTGTCACGCAAATAATCAAATCCAAATTCATTATTGGTTCCATATGTAATATCACAGCCATAAGCCACTTTTCTTTGCGGATCAGATAATTCATGCTGGATAACCCCAACGGTTAACCCAAGAAATTTAAAAATCGGCCCCATCCATTCACTATCTCTCTTTGCTAAATAATCATTCACAGTTACAATATGCACACCTTTACCTAATAATGCATTAAGATACGCAGGTAAAGTTGCCACTAATGTCTTACCTTCACCGGTAGACATTTCTGGAATTTTTCCTTCATGTAAAATTATACCTCCAGCAATCTGCACATCAAAATGACGCAAACCTATAGTTCTAATGGACGCTTCACGCACCACAGCAAAAGCTTCCGGTAAAATATCTTCAAAAATTTTATTTCTGGTTAACTTTATTTTTTCTTTAAGTTTATCTTTTTCCTCTTGGATAGTAACAGATTCCATCATGTTGTTTAATTCTTCAATCTGAGGATTAATCTCTTCTGACTTCTTAATTAAATACTCTTTAAACTGGTGAGTTTTTTCACATAACTGCGCATCAGACAAAGGTTTTACCTTTTCTTCAAATAGATTTACTTTATTTACAATTGCCGCCAGCCTTGGCATATCATTCATAGAAGAAATAGGCATCTCTTTATGCAAAACCATTTTAACATTAGGATGATTTTTCTTAATTTTTTTCTGAGCTCTATTCAAATTTATTTTTCTTACAATCCCCAACATATCTATCCTTTTCCTTTCGCCTGCATTTTTAAATAAGCCTCAATAAATTCATCTAGTTTTCCATCCATAACTGCCGCAACATTCCCTGTTTCATGTTCAGTACGATGATCTTTTACCAAATTATACGGATGCATAACATAAGAACGAATCTGACTACCCCATTCAATTTTCTTTTTCTCTGCAGCATATTTTTGTAATTCTTGTTCTCTTTTCTGCTGCTCATAATCATAAACTCGGCCTTGAAGAATTTTCATAGCAGTTTGTTTATTTTGCTGCTGCGAACGTTCATTCTGAGACTGAGCAATAATTCCTGAAGGTAAATGCGTAATCCTAACTGCTGATTCAGTTTTCTGCATATGCTGCCCGCCAGCACTTGAAGCACGGAAAGTTTCGATCAATAAATCTTTTTCATCTATATTCAACTGCATATCTTCTATTTCTGGAATAACATCTACCGACGCAAATGAAGTATGCCTTCTTTTATTAGCATCAAAAGGTGAAATACGTACTAACCGATGTACTCCTCTTTCAGCTTTTGCAAATCCAAAAGCATATTCTCCTTCAATTAGCAACGTAACATTCTTAACCCCGGCTTCTTCACCAGGTAAAATATCCAGCGTCTTAACTTTATATCCCTTATCTTCAGCCCAACGCATATACATTCGCAAAAGCATAGAAACCCAATCACAACTCTCAGTTCCACCAGCACCTGCATTAATGCTCAGCATTGCACTATTAGGATCAACTTCACCGCTTAATAAAGTTTTAAACTCTAACTTACCGACTTCAGCTTCCAATACTTGGATATTTTTTTCTAACTCAGAAATTAAATCTGATTCTTTATCTTCTTTAAGCAACTCTGAAAATTCTTTTATCTCTTGCAGTTTTTTAGAAGAATTTTCCCAAGGTTCTACTACAAGTTTTAAACTTTTCAGTTCTTTTACAATTTTAGAAGACTTTTGTTCGTCATTCCAAAAAGCAGGTTCAGACATTTGACTAGATAATTCTAAAATAGATTGCTTTTTCTTATCTATGTCAAAGATACCCCCGAAGATTTTCAATAACTATAGAAATATTCTGTAATTTATTTTTTATTTCAACTAACATAGTTTCTTTATTCCTTTGAGTGATAAAACAAACTCATCTTTATTATCACAAAAATTAAGAGCTTCTTCTTCGGTCACTACCCCGTCTTTAACCAATTTGACTAATGATTGGGTAAAAGAATGCATCCCAAAGATTTCACTTTCTTCCAAAACTTTAGTGATCTCCCAAATCTTATTTTCTCTTATCAACCTTCCGACTGTAGGACTTAGTATCATAACTTCACTTGCAGGAATTCTTCCAGCAACTCCAACCGCCTGCTCTTCTTTCAAAGGAACAAGCCTCAATGAAATAACACCTTTTAATAAAAAAGATAACTGTGTCCTAATTTCCTGATGCTGATGCGGTGGAAAAAAATTGATAATTCTTTCAATCGTTTGTGGCGCATTAACCGTATGCAAAGTACTCAAAACTAAAACACCTGTCTCTGCAGCAGTTAAAGCCGCTGACATAGTTTCCGCATCACGAATATTACCGATGTAAATAACATCTGGACTCTGCAACGTAAACGCTCTTAATGCTACCGGATAATTAGCAACATCTTTGCCTAACTCTCTTTGATTTATAAAAGAATTTTTATCTGAAAATGTAAACTCAATTGGCTCTTCCAAAGTAAGCACATGTTTAAAACAATTTACATTAACATGCTCTATCATACTAGCAATTGCGGTTGATTTTCCAGATCCCATAGTTCCTGTCAACAAAACCATACCGCGTCTTTCCATTGCCAATTTCTTTAATACTTCCGCCGGTAATTTCAATTCCTCTAGTGTTTTAGAAAAAGGTGGAATCGCTCTTATAACAATCGCAGGCCAGTTACGCTGAGTAAAAATGCTAACCCTGAAACGTCTTTTAAGTTCTGGGCTAAAATAAGCAAAATCTATATCCAATTTTTTTCTAAAAAAATCCCTCAACTCCTCAGATAATAATTTCTGTAAAGCCTGATCCAAATCATCGGTATTAATCATTTTCTCCGACATTGTTAAAACCTGACCATTGATACGCATACGTAAATAACCACCCGGTCGAAAAAACATATCAGAAGCTTCTTTCTCAACCATCATCTGTAAACATGTATGTATATCTAACATTTGAATCCTCCTAGTTTGCAAATATTATACCACTTTACGAAATTTTTCTGTAGAAGAAAATTCCATATATTTTTTCAACATCATTCTTGTTTGAGCATCTAAAGCTGGAGTAGAACCAATAATCAAAATAATAAATGGAACTATAAACCATTCAATTATCATTACCACATGTTTTATCCACGGGACATCTTTTGGACGCGGAGGTAAAATCGTTCTGCTTAAAAGAATCCAAACTAAACTATTAAATAATGTAAAGTGCAATAATAATCCTGTAATACGCGGCAAATTATAACCTATCGCCATCTGCGAAAAAAATACTCCTCCAAAAATAATCGGTAAAGGAGCAATAATAATAGTAATCACCGCCCATACCGCCCAAGTAACATGACCTTCTAACAGATGGAAAGACCTGCGTACCTTCACTAAAAAAGGGATATCGCGATTATTCATAAACCGCATTACAACATAAGGAAAATTTTCTACTCCCCAAGCCCAACGTCTTTTTTGTTTATACTGAACTTCTAACGTTTTCAAAAATCCATTTCCATAAGCCACATCCATAGAAACAGTCGTATACATCGGAACAACCCGATAATCACCTTTATGGTAAATAAATGCTTTCCAGTAAACTACCGAATCATCTGAAATCATATCTACAGGCCAATAATCAATATCGACTAAAGTTTTAAAACTCATACTATGACTTGAAAAAGTAACAAATTTTTCTAAACGCATACTTTCGATTAACTGGCAAAAAGATGCACTGATTTCAACTAACCTTGCCAAAGAAGGCGCATACCAAATATTATTATTATAAACAGGAACTGGTTGATAACTTGCTTTATGCGGTTTAGCACAAGTTAGAAAATGATAAGTCAAACATCCAAAATATTGTCTATCAATACATGTATCCGCATCAAAACAAGATACAACCACATTATCTAGATGAATATTTTGTTTCAATAAGAAATCTTTTGCTCTTTTAGCAGCCCAAGTAGCATTTGCACCTTTTAACCTTTTCTCTCCATGTAAACCATCGGGATGAAATGTAGTAACATAGTTACAAAATACACCCTTAAATTCTTCTTCCAGAATTTTAGCTATTTCTTTCGATGGGAAATGCCTATCTTCAAAAGAAATAACCACAGAAATTTTTTCTTTAGGATAATCGCAATTCTTCAAAGAATTTAAAGAAGCTCTTAATATCTCCACGCCTTCTTTATAAACAGGAAATAAAACTAACTGATGAATATCCTGCCAATTTTTCTTTGCTGTAACTTTTTTGCATTCTTCCAACCATTTTATATTACGCTCCCGAGTCAACCGCTGGTGCGCCATAATTAAAAGAGTAGTTAAATAAACTGTACGGATGATCCAGTAAAAATCAAAAATAATAATTATAATCGCACATCCGACAGGATTAATAAAAGCGATTAAAATAAAAAAAAGAATAACTCCCCAAGACAAGCTCCCAGGAATTATTTCTAAAAATCTTTTTAATTTATAATTCTTATTCATATTTTAATTTATAAACTCTTGAAATTGGAATGAATGTATTCTTTTATTTAACTGAATTTTATATAAATTATCATAAAACTGACCATCACTAGCTCGTTGTGAATCTAAAAAATATAAAATATCTGTCCTAGAATCAAAATACCCAGAAGAATTCTTTTTATTCAAATTCGCCAAATTTATTAATGGAGCATCTACTCTGCTTTCTGAAATCGCAATTTTATTACTGCAAATAAATATTAAATGGTAATTATCAGAATACCAAAAAACTTCATTAATATTCTCCTGAGCAAAATTCATAATAAAACTTCCTGTATCCTTATTTTTATCTTTATATTCAAAATTAATAACTCCTACTTGATGATTATTAAAATAAATCAATTTCTCTTTATTGTAAGATAAAACCCATTTTTTGGGTACTGGAGTTATTGGCAAAAACTTCGCAACTTCTTCAAAATGCTCACCATTTTGGTCAGAACGATAAATCACGTTATCAGATTCATTTACATAATAAATCAATCCTTTTACTTCATCTACCCAGAAAAACGAAATTCTATCTTTATTTAATTGCTCTACATTCGGAATCAAAGGAAAAAGAATAATTTTTTCAAGTCTAGTAACTTTACCTGCTTCAACTTCTGCATCTATAGAATAAGGATAATAACCATCTATTTTTGCTTCAATCTTATATTTACCCGGTAAAAGTTCATTAATACTAACTGGGGTTTTATCTGTTAACAACTTTCCATCAATATAAACAAAAGCCCCGGAAGGTTGAGTGCGAATTCCCACAATACCTGTTTTTGTAAATTGTAATTTTTTAGGATTAAATTTATAACTTAAAGAAAAAGCAAGAATAAATGGTAAACCTATAAAAAATATAGATAAACTTATATAATATAAAACTGCTCTTATTCTTTGTTCCCCAGACTTATGCATATATCCTTTTCTAAATCTAATAACTCTTTCTTTTTGCTTTGACCAAACACATATCCACCCAAACTATTATCGCTTTTTACTACGCGATGGCAAGGAATAATTATAGGATATGGATTTCGCTTTAAAATTTGTCCGATTGCCTGAAAAGCTCGTGGACTCCCAACTTGTTGAGCTACCCATTTGTAACTACGCGTCTGCCCTATTGGAATTGTCGAAATAACTTTATAAACTTTTTTAGCTAACGGAGTCATGCTAATCACTAAATACTGCTTTTTTATGTAAAAGATGATGATACTTACGCGCAAACCGATGCGCTTCATCTCTAACTCTGCGAATCAAATTCAACGCCGGCGTATCACCAGAAAAACTTATTGGCGAAACTTCTCCTTTAACATAAACATGTTCTTGGTCTTTCGCAATACTCATCAAAGACAAATCTAAATTTAATTTTTTTAATTCATCCTGCGCTGCCAACAAATGCTGTTTTCCACCGTCGATTAAAACTAAATCTGGCATATTAATTTTTTCTTTCTGCAACCGAGAATACCTTCTTTTTACTACTTCCCGCAACATAGAATAATCATCTATCCCTGAAACTTCCTTAATTTTAAACCTTCTATAATTATTTTTATCCGGCCTGCCTCTATGAAAGCTAACCATAGACCCAGTTGCCTCTTTTCCTGAAATATTAGAAATATCAAACCCTTCAATTCTAACCGGTAAACTTTTTAGTTTCAATAATTTTTTTAAATCCTCAAGTTCATCACTGCTAGAAAACTTAGAATTAGTTTTTCCTAAAGCACTTAAAGCATTAATTTGATCCCGAATTTTAGCCGCCTGCTCGTACTCATGAGATTTTGCAGCTAACTCCATTTGCTTAGTAAGACTTTCAATCAGCTTTTCATACTTCAAATCCAAAAACATTTTAATTTCTTCAATTATCCGAGAGTATTCCTCTTTGCGAATTTTACCAATACATGGGGCAGGACACATTTTCAATCTAAAATAAAGACAAGCTGCTTTCGGAAATTGTTTACAACTTCGATAACCAAATATTTTACGGATAACTTTTAAAGCCTGGCGTAAAAATATTGCACTTGAATAAGGCCCATAATAAAAATTAGCTTTTTCCTTATCTTGTAAAAATTCTTTATGCCGACAAATAGCAATCAATGGAAAATCTTCTTTTGATATTTTAATTAAAGGAAAAGATTTATCATCTTTAAGGTCGATATTATATTTCGGCTGGATTTCTTTGATTAAAGAAGCTTCTAGAAGCTGCGCCTGAAACTCAGTAACCGTTTCCCTATATTCTAAATCCGCTATTTTTTCAACTAACGCTTGAGTTTTTGCGTCTAAAAACCTGGTAAAGTATGACTGCACGCGTTTCTTTAAATTCTTCGCTTTCCCAACATATAGAATTTCCCCGTTAGCATCTTTATAAATATACACACCTGATGAATCCGGTAAACAATTAATTTTTTCTTTTAAAAAATTTGTATCTTTCATATTACGAAATTTCTTAGTTTACTTTCTTCTTACCCATCTCC